>NZ_CP047130.1:1832246-2137620 GCF_009832865.1 Colwellia sp. 20A7
AGTAAATCCTTCACCAACTGGTGTTGTTAACGGACCCTTTAATGTTATTTTATTTTTTTCGATAAGATCCATGGTTTCTTGTGGCACCAATTCTCCATGATTTTCTAATGCAGTTAGGCCCGCGTCGGCAAATTCATAAGTAAAGTCACAACCAGCTTTATCTAAAACTTTGATTGTTGCTTCTATAATGCTTGGGCCAATCCCGTCTCCAGGGATTACTGTAATAGTTCTTTTGGTCATTTTTTTTGCCTTGTGATAAAAGGGATATACTAAGATTTAAGTACTTAATAAATAATGTTATTTATTTTTAATAACGTATTAACGAGATAATAAACATCTATTTTATACGTTTATGCTGTGCTTTATATCATGTAAGTATTCGTGATACGTATTCGATATTTCTATTTGCAACATTCATGTTATGAATGACCGTAGGGTTGGTCATAAATATAGCTAAATAAACTATTGTAGGCAGTAACCTAGCGTGTATCAATTTTACTTTAGTCTATATTCAACGAGTCATTATAGCATATTTGATGAGCTTTTTAGATTATGTTTTTATTAAAAAACTCAATTAACTCTCTCTATTATATTTTAATAAAACTATTGATAACTTTCAATGATGCCCCAGTTTTTAGGATAATTATTTCCTAAACCGATCTCTTTAAGAGCACCGTTGATAAATAATAAAAAAGTACATTCATCCTGAGTCGTTATACCGTCAGACTTGACATGCTGTGTTCGATAAAACATGACTTGAAATTTATCTGTTGCTACTTTTTTTGCTTCTGTAATATCTGGGCTACCAAGTTGATCTATTGCTTGATCAAAAGTGAATTGCTCAAGTTGCAATTTTGCAATAAATTGTTTGTTATAAGCCTCTCTATCTTCCCACTGCATTTTATCAGGGCTGTCATCATAAAATGAAATAACGAGCAAAACGAAAATCCCGTATATAGCTAATGCAAGAAATATGCGAGTAATAACCTTTTTATTCATTGTGCCTCTTGTATATTATTTTTATGAATTATTAATTAAATGATAACCAGTTATTGATTTACTTTAAAGTGCTTCTTGGTTATTTAGTCTGTTGTTATGCTCGGGGATAGGTTGTTTTAACCTGATATCTTTAAGATTAAATCCAAGAGGAATATTTTGCTTAAGTGTGAGGAGCTTTCTACTTAATTCAATTTGTTCTTCACTTGCATCGAGCTTCTCTTTTAGCGATAGCTTAAGATCGTTACTGGTTAAAATGGCATTAAGAGAGGTATATTCATTAAGTAAATTAGCTGCGGTAATTTGACCAATACCGGCAACTCCTGGGATCTTATTCGTGTTATCACCTGTCAATGTCCACAGGTCGACTAATTGCGTTGGTTTAATATCAAACTTTTCTTTAACGTAATCTTCATCTAAATAACGACGATTAAAATAGTCATAAATATGAATGTTTGGACTTAATAATGATAAAAAACCTTTATCGGTAGAAACAATAGTGACATTTTGGCCATGTAACGCCATTTTTGTTGCTAATGTGGCAATAAGATCGTCAGCTTCGTCTTCTTCTGAAAGCAATGAATCAACCCCTAGCTTAAAAAAAGAATCCTGAATATTAGGAAGCTCATTAGCTAAGAACGGAGACATCTTTTTACGACCTTTTTTATAGTCAGGATATAATGTGTAACGCCAACAAGGGTTTTGACTATCAAATACAGCTAGCGCATGGCTAGCTTGTTGATAGCCTAATATGTTTTCTAGTGCCTTGTTACATGCTTGCTGTGTATTAAATAATACTTGTTGTTGTGTTTTTTCTGCTAATTCACCATCAAGTTGATTCTTACTTTGGACAAATGGACGTTCTTGCACAGCATAAATTCGTCGGATTAAGTTTAGGGCATCAATTAATACTAAATGAGCTGACACGTTTACTCCTCTAATACTTTATAACAAGGTGTATATTTACTGCCCGGCAATTTCATTCGTTCTTGGTCAACAAAGGAAGAGAGTAATTTATCCATTAATGTCATGATTCTTTTCTCTCCTGATATTTGAAAAGGGCCATGCTCTCTAATAGCTTTTATACCGTTTTCCTTTACATTGCCAGCTACAATCCCCGAAAATACTCGACGTAAGTTTGCTGCAAGTTCAGCAATAGGTAACGCATGACTAATGTTTAATGCAGACATGTTTGCATGACTTGCCTCAAAAGGTTGTTGAAAATCATTTTCGATAACTAAAGACCAATTGAAATGAAAAGCATCCCCTGTTTCTGTGCGATAGGCAAGTACTTCTTTTAACTTTATTGACATAACTTGAGCTACTTGCTCTGCATCATCAATAATTATTTGGTATAAATTTTGTGCTTTTTCACCTAAGGTAGCGCCGATGAATGCATCTATTTCATTAAAATATTCACTCGCACTCTCTGGGCCCGTTAATATAATAGGTAATACTTGATTTTTATTTTCTTCATTTAACAAAATACCCAATATGTAAAGTAGCTCTTCCGCGGTACCTGCGCCGCCAGGAAAAATAATAATACCATGTGACATTCTTACAAAAGCTTCTAAACGTTTTTCAATATCTGGCATAATCACGAGTTCATTAACTATGGCGTTAGGTGGCTCTGCTGCAATAATACTTGGTTCTGTTAAACCAATATATCGACCTGATTTATTGCGTTGTTTCGCATGCCCAATTGTAGCCCCTTTCATTGGACCTTTCATTGCACCTGGCCCACAACCGGTACAGATATTAAAGTCACGTAAACCTAGTTGATAACCTACTGACTTGGTATATCTGTATTCGTTGTTTTTAATTGAATGTCCACCCCAGCAAGTAATTAAACGAGCCTCTGTTTCAGGTAGAATTGTATTAGCGTTTCTTAATATACCAAAAGTAGCGTCAGTTAGTGAGTCTGGTGCACAATGCATATTTTGAT
This sequence comes from Colwellia sp. 20A7, assembly GCF_009832865.1. Classification (NCBI taxonomy): domain Bacteria; kingdom Pseudomonadati; phylum Pseudomonadota; class Gammaproteobacteria; order Alteromonadales; family Colwelliaceae; genus Colwellia; species Colwellia sp. 20A7. The sequence goes on from NZ_CP047130.1 coordinate 1,835,188, forward strand.
AAGGGTTGTGTATATATAAAATATCACGTAACACTGCGGATAAATGTTCGCGTATCCCCCTAATTATTTTGCCGTCTACAAAGGCATGCTCAGGAGGGTTTTTAAGATCAATCTTTACGCCACGTTCACGTCTGAGCACTTCTATAGTGAAATCTTCATATTGTTGATAAATAACTTCAGCATCATCTGTATGGCTACCTGCATTGAGTACAGCTAGGGAGCAACTTCGATAAAGATTGTAAAGTTCACTAGTAGAGGATTGTTGAAGTTGATCAACTTCTGCTTGTGAAAGTATGTTCATATTTCCGACAGGATTAAGCTGTGTATGCATATATAATTCCTTTTGTCTCTCTTAGGCTTTGGATTGACCAAGATTTCATGTGTTGTGCTTTCAATTAAGCATAAATCACTCGGTTTTTTCCCTGGGTTTTAGCTTTATACATGGCTTCATCGGCACGTTCAAATGCGGTATGTATATTATCTTCTTGAGTAATATGGGTAGCGCCTACAGATAAGGTGATACTTACTTTGTTATTTTTGAATTTAAAGGCTAAGTTGGCAATGCTTTTATTTAAAAGGTTTAATTCTTTAATTAATTCATCTTCTTTATGATGTTTATAAATTAAGACGAACTCTTCTCCACCATAACGTGCAATAAAGGCATCTTTAGCTACCTTTTTTTGAATGGTATGGGCGATCACTTGCAGTGTCTTATCTCCTGCGGTATGACCATAATTATCATTAATACCTTTAAAGTCATCAATATCAATTACAGCAATAGCTAAATTGAAAGGTTTGTGATGGAAGGCAACCATAGCTTGGGTAAAATATTCATCAAAAGCCGCTCTATTACTTAATTTAGTTAAAGCATCTTGCATACTTTTACGTTTTTGTTCTGCTAATTTACTTTCAAATTCTTTACTTCTTTCTTCAAGTGTTTCTACTTTTTTAGCCATTTCAGTTAACTGGCTTGAAAGTGTCTCTTGATTTTGTAGCTCTAGCTTTGTTTTTTGCTCTAATGTTTTCGCTATATTGATGATCTTACCATTTATATCTACTTTAACTTGCTCTAAGGAAAGCGCTTTTTTGACAGTGCCAGCCATATCTAATAATTGATTTTGCAACTTTTGATTGATTTTAACGTTTGTATCTTGTGCAGTCTTACATGTTGAAAGGGTTTCCTTTACAGCATATTGTACAGTTGTCAGTGTTTCACTTAAGGTATTTAAAAAGTGTTTAGCGCTATTTCGTTCATGTTGTAAATCGGCAAATATAACATCAAATATTTCAATAAAACGTAATAAAACATCATCATGAGTTGTATCTGTTAGCAAATTTTTATTAATTTCTAATAATTCTTTATTGTATTGGGTCGATAGTTGTAATTTACTTAAGCAACTAGATATTTTACCGATAAGTACTCTATTAAGTGTAGGTGTTTCGTCAGCTGAAGAGAGAATTTCTTGTGGTACTTGTTTATCTAGGCTTGATGACAAGACATTTGTATCCCCAGGTTTTGATTGTAGGGCAATGCTATAAAACGCTAGAAGCTTGCTAATAAGAGGAGCATATTGAGTGATACTCTCTTTGCTTGACTGGGTTTCATTTAGCAAACTTCGCAATTCTCTGCGTAAGTCATTAGGTAACCCCTGTACTTTTTGTAAATTCTGTCCTGCGTTATTAAATTGCGTATGTAATTGAGAAATGTTTTTTTTATTTGTAGTCGTTTGTTGTTGTAATAACGCTGAGATATCATTAATTTTTAATTCAATATCAGAGACAGGTGCCGACTTTGTTAATAATATTCGAAGTTGCGCGAGTCGATTGTCTAATTTTATATCTACCCCTTTTGATACTTGAGATAGTTTATTAATAAACTCTATTAGCATACTAGATTGAGCTTTAAAATCTTCTTCAAGTGATGCTCTCGATACAATGGCTGCATTAAGTTTTTTTTGTAACACTTTTGATTCATTATCAGCAACAGTTTTAGTATTCATATCCTTAGGTAATCCTTTTATTTTAATCTGTTTGCACTAAGTAATTTGATTATGCTTTCAATTATTAACAATTTATAATAACAAAATTATCAATTGTTTTTTATTATAAGTCATGTGTAAACACATGACTATACAGACTTTATCGAGTTGTTATTTACTTAACGTTGATTAAGTCGTTAGACTACAATAATCACATTTACCACTTTATAGGAAGTTTAGTTGAATATTATTAAAATATCCCTTTTATTTCGAGCGTTTTTATTACTAGTTATTACGTTTTCTACAACAGCAATACAGGCTAATAATGTAGTTGTCGATATTACTATTGATCAGCCGCAACATCACTATGCAAATATTGATATTAATTTTGACAGATTTGATACAAAAAAAGCCAGTTTTCATTTGCCTACATGGCGAACTGGGCGATATGAGATACTTAACCTTGCGAATGGTATTCGTGAATTTAAAGCGTTTGATAGCCAAGGTCATTCACTTAAATGGACAAAAACAGATAAAGATACATGGCAGGTTGAAGGCACGTTAAATAAAAAAGTTAAAATTAGCTACCAAGTATATGCTAATCAGTTAGCCTTTAGAACACGACATATAGACGATAGCCATGCGTTTCTTGATGCTTCAGCAATTATTATGTATAACGATAATTCTCGCGATGAACAGCATATTATTAATATGCATGTCCCTCAGACGTGGAGAAGTGTTTCAGGACTGAAAACAGGAAAGAAATCAAATGATCACAGCCACCAATTCATAGCTAAAAACTATGATGTGTTAGTTGATTCACCGATTGAGACGGGTATAAATGAACATTATTTATTTACTGTTGATAACCGTAATTATGAATTAGTTATTTGGGGGAATGGAAATTATGATAGTGAAAAAATGGTGGCTGATTTAACAGTATTAGTACAACAAAGTCAGCACATTTGGGAAGGTTATCCTTTTGAACGCTATGTCTTTATGGTTCATGCTACTAGTGGCGCTCGTGGTGCAACAGAGCACCTAAATTCAACCATTATTCAAAAATCTCGTTTTAAGTTTTCTGAAAGAAAAGATTACTTAAGCTTTATCTCAACTGCAGCACATGAATTTGTACATACATGGAATGTTAAGCAATATCGACCTGAGGGTTTAGTTCCTTATAAATACCAACAAGAAAATTACTCAACATTGCTCTGGTTAAGTGAAGGTTCGACAAGTTACTTGCAAAATCAATTATTACTTCGTGGTAATTTAATGTCTAGTAACGAGTTTTTAGAACATTTAGCTACGCGTATTACTAGTTACCTACATAAGCCAGGAAGGCAAAGTCAAAGTATTGCTGAAGCTAGTTTTAATAAGTGGATAGATGAAAGTGGAGATTATGGAAATAATCATAGTGTTAATATCTATTCTGAAGGTTTTTTAGTTTCTTGGTTATTAGATTTTTCAATTATGGAAAAAACAGCGTTACAACGCAGTTACCGTGATGTTCATAATAGTCTTTATCAAAACTATAAAGTACCTAAGGGCTTTAATGAAAAAGATTTACTTACGATATTAAAAGACTTAACTCATGACGATTATCAAGTTTGGTGGCAAAAGAATATCCATGGTTACGTTGATGTGGACTTTAATACATTACTAGCTAAAGCAGGTTTAGCTATGTCTTATGGTGATAAGGGTAAAGAAAAGACAATTGCGTGGTCGGGTATTAGTACTAAACAAATGGCAAATGGTTTGGAAATTACACGGGTTGAAAAAAATAGCCCTGCTTGGCAAGCAGGTTTAACTTTAGGCGATATTATTGTGGCTGTTGATAGTTTGCGTATGGTAGATAAAGACTTAACGACAAGACTTAAACACTTTCAACCAAAAGATAACATTAGTATTACTTTATTTCGCCGAGATGAGTTAGTGACACATCAAATTACTTTAGGTGAAATGCCTAAAGGTAAGCTCAAGGTTGTTCCGTTAAAAGAGGCTACCGATAAACAAAAAGCATTTTTTGAATATTGGACCGGGGTAGCCTTTCCTGAGAGTAAAGTCGATATATAAGGTTAGCAGTATAAAAAACACGTTGTACGCTATGTTATAAATACCAAATTAAGCACTAATAATTAACGTTGTTAGTGCTATTGTCTTAAGGTTCTCGCTGCTGGTGCATAAGCTATGTGTGTACTTCTAAAAGGGTTTATATCTAAGCCACCACGACGGGTATAACGAGCAAATACTGTTAATTTTGATAATTGACAATATTCTTGTAAATCACAAAATATCCGTTCAACACATTGTTCATGAAATTCATTATGCTGACGAAATGATATTAAGTACTGTAATAAAATACTGTGATCTATCGGAGCACCTTCATAGCTAATATATACACTTGCCCAATCAGGCTGATTGGTAATTAAACAATTAGATTTTAGTAAATGGCTAACAAGGTTTTCGCTTACAGTCTTAACAGGACAAGTATCAGAGCTTGAAACTTCAGAAGAAGCGTCCGTTTGCGCATATTTGAGTAGCTCTGCTGTATATTGATAATTATCAACTGTGATATCAGCTTCATCAATACAAGTAATCTCTCGACCACTCACTTTAATGGCAAGTGCAGGGCATTGTTCAACAGGAAATAGTGTTACTTGTGCTTGAATGCCTGCGGTTGCAGATAAATCTTTAATCAGTATTTTTTTAACCTCGTCAAAACTAGAGAATTTACTTTGGTTAAAACTATTCAAATATAATTTAAATGATTTTGACTCGACTAAATTCGGGCTTGTGCAGGCAAAACGAAATTCTGCTACAGCGACAATAGGTTTTCCTTTATTATTTAACCAAGACAATTCATATCCGTACCAAATATCTTCACCTATAAAAGGTAATGTATTTGAAACAAGTGATAAATCATCTCTATTTAAGCTTCTTGGTACACCTTGTAATAGATTTGGGTTATATTCACTACAATATTCGGTTGCTTTACCAAGCGTTAAATTTTTTAATTCTTTTGAATTTTGGTAGGTTGCCATAACGTTCTTATTTTATATGAAACTTCACAGACTATTTTAAAGGATCTCTGAATTAGATGACATCATCAAATCACACTAAACCCAATTTAGTAGACATTTTGCAACAATTTTCTAAGCAGTATGTAAAAAACTATCAAGACACCTATTCACATCCTCCAAAAGTAGAGCAAGACGAGCAATGGCTTTCACCTTGTGAAGATGCATACACTGACATGTCTACTGAGTATAAAGCTTTATCTTTGGGGGAAGTCTATTGGCGACCGGTTGATATAGAGAGTGAGCATGAGTTAAATTTTGATAATGTTGAAACAGCTTTAGAAATGACCTTGCACCCAGATATAAAAACATACTTTACTACTTTATACAGTGAAAACCTTGATGCTACCTGTGAAGAAGGTAACTTATCGTTGTTATTTGCTTGGAATAAAGATGACTTTCAGCGCTTACAAGAAAATTTGATTGGTCATATTCTAATGAAGCAAAGGCTAAAGCAAGGTGAAACTGTTTTTGTTGCTGTGACTGATGAAGAAGATATGATTATTTCAGTTGATAATGATTCTGGAGCAGTATGGGTTGAACGTGTTGGATGTAAGCCTCACAAAAAACTAGCTGATTCACTTGCTGAATTTATAAATACACTGACACCTACAATACCTTTATAGTGATAGCCTTAGAGTTACCTTAATATAACGAAAAATATTAAGGTTAACGGCATATATTCTAAATTTTTCTTTAACTTATTTTTTTAACTTATTTTTTAACTTGTTTTTTAAGTAATTGTTTTACCAATTCTTTCAATTCTAATACTTCTTCTTTTAAACTTGTTAATTCATCATGAACTTCTTTCTCAAAAGATCTTGTTTCTATTGGTGGATTATCGGTTTTATATTCAATTTTAGTGTGATTTTCTTCAGGTAAAGTAATAAAAGTTGGCTCATGCTGCCAATTTTTTAATACCGATATTATGACTGGTAAAGGAATTTTTTTATTTAACTTTGTCTTAATTAGTGCAACTGTTGGTTTATTGCCTTCATTTGCTATTTTATTAGCGACGATTGAAATTTCATCGTTTATTGTCATTTTGATTAATTGCCTTTGTAATATTCACTATATTTTAGCCAATGTAACTAACCATGTCAGTTATTATTTTTTTAATTTATTTTTTTAATTTATTTTTAGTATTTAAAAATCAATAGCTTGTGTTGTTTTATTTTATTGGTTTGTTTTTTGCTTTATTACGTATGAAAATATAATTATATCAGGAGTAAATATGAAAAAATCATTATTAGCATTACTTATTGTATTACCATTAACAACAACTTTAACTGGCTGTGTTATCTCTGTAAAAGATGGCCAAGTAGATCATTCAATTATGGGCGATAGCGAAGATAGAAGTTACAAAAACCGTAAGGTCATAGCGCAAGTCCAATTAGGTACAAGTGTTGTAGATATGCAAGAGAAGTTAGGTGTAGCTGATTTCTCTGAAACTTATACTTACAGTGAAAAAACTATTCGTGTTTTATATTATAGAAGCCAACGTAAACATAAAGATGGGATAACAACTAAAGATGAATGTACCTATTTAGAATTTGTTGATGGTGCATTAACTCAAACAGGTAACGGTGACGAGTATAAAAAATTACTATAAATAATATTAGTAAGTTACTGGGCTGTATGCCAAATTGAAATAACATTGGTGTGACATTATGTTATGCCAAGTTATTTTAGTGTTTCTGAATGCGTATTAAGGTTTAATTTTATTTACCTATTTAAAAAAAAACTGGTATGGTGAATGTAGGGATAAAAATAATTATAATTGTTGGATTGGAGAACTTGTATGTCAGAAACTGTTTCGGTAGATAGTGAACTTGATATAAGAGCAACTTACCTTAGTGCAGAAAACCTAAAGTTAGCGGCTTCGTTACTTTTTCAATCCTATCACGATGATCCTGTTTTTTTAGATATATTTAATAGCGACAAAGAAGGTTATGAGCAAAGGCTAAGAGCATCAATAAGAGAAGAATTAAATGCTTTTTGGCAAGCTAAACAACCAATGGTAGGTTTGTATCTTGGTGAGTCTATGGTGGGTGTTGCTTGTTTGAATAGCCCTGATGATAGTGTTGGCACTGAACGATTCTGGCATTGGCGTCTAAAAATGTTACTAAGTGCTGGTTATTTAAGTACCAAACAAATGATCGAAAAAGAAAAAGTAGTGCTTGCCTCTATCCCATTGAAAAAATTCCACATGCTATCTTTTATTGCTATTCACCCTTTACACCAACACCATGGGTTTGGTCATTATTTAATGGCTGCGGTTAATACTGTTCTTGAAGAACATAGTGACAGTGAAGGCGTTGCTGTTTATGCAACCTCAGGTAAATTTAGAGCTTTCTTTGAAGATGCAAATTATAAATTTATTAAAGATGTAACGGTTGGGAAAGTCTCTGGTGCTTTAATGGTGCATTATAGATAATAATTAACTTCCAAATTATTATATTTTATCATGTCATGAGCTTGGTTAGACCAGTCTCTTCTATTACGCTTGTACCAATTCAATCTTCTGGTACAATCAGTTTTATTAATTTATTTTTTTAGGTCGTTTACGAATATGGTTATAAAAGCTCAAAGCCCTGCCGGATTTGCCGAGCAATATATTGTTGAATCAATTTGGAATGGTGGTTTTCCTCCTGGTTCAATTTTACCAGCAGAGCGTGAATTATCAGAGCTAATTGGTGTAACTAGAACAACCCTTAGAGAAGTACTACAACGTTTGGCTAGAGATGGTTGGTTAACTATTAAGCATGGTAAACCAACAAAAGTAAATAACTTTTGGGACACGTCAAGCTTAAACATTTTAGAGACATTAGCGCACCTTGACCAAGAAGGTGTTCCTGATTTAGTTGATAACTTATTATCAGCCCGTACTAATATCAGTGCTATATATATACGTGGTGCTATAAAAAATAATCCTAATAAAACAATTGAATTGTTAAGTGCTTATAGTGACATTGAAGACAATGGTGAAGCGTTTGCACAATTTGATTATCAACTTAATAAAGAATTAGCAATCGCTTCAGAAAATTCTATTTATTTACTTATATTAAATGGTTTTAAAGGACTGTATTCGCGTATTGGTAGTTTATATTTCGCACACCCAACAGGACGTGAAATATCAAGAGCTTATTACCAAAAATTGATAGAACTAGCGCAAGAAAATCGTTGTGACGATGCTATTTTTGCCGTACGAAAATACGGTGTTGAATCAGGAGAACTATGGGCTGAGTTAAAAGGTGATGTACTTAAAGAGCTCACCGAAGATTAATCATTTTATCTACACTCATTCAAGCAAATAGAAAATGTTATCGACACTATTTGCTTTCTTTTTAATACGCGGCTTACATTGTAAAAATTAAATCTCATCCATTGCTAATTTAGTTATTCAAATTAGGTCTTTATTATCTATAAACATGCATTAGAACAATGGATTGCTCATTAATTATTCGTTTGAGTCATTTTCTTCAAATTCTTTATTTTAAAATTTGCGTAATATGATTCTTTTACTACACTCATCTTATTATGTATAAATTGTTGATTAACAATAACTAGAAGGCAAATATGGACTTATTTAAAACATTATCGGTTCGCTATAAAATACTTTTAATTCCATTTGTTGGAGCTATTGGGTTTTGTGTATATTTAGCTATAACGCTTATGGCTATGTCCCATATAGTGACACAGTTAGATAAGGCATATCGTATCGAATATCAATTATTACAAACATCCGAATATAGCCTTGTTAGGCTTGATAAGTTGAAAGAAACACTGGGTAATGCTGCAACCATGGGGGAAACTGATTTACTTGATGCCGCTAATATCTATGCGCAGGAAACCCGTGACAAACTTCAAAGTAATATTCAGTCAGACACCGAGAATGCGAGTTATTTACGCTCATTACTCAGTGATTTTAATGATTATTATCAATTAGCTTTTGCACTTTCAAGTGAGATGGTAAATGACTCTGCTGACTTTTCTACGCTAGGACAACGAAGTCAAGCAATGTCAGAAAAGCTTACTAATTTGCAAAATAAGTTAAATACCTTTCGTGCTGAGCGATATCAGTCTTTTACTCAAGCGTTTGAGTCGGTTAATGAAAAGGCAGAGTCAAATGCTACCACAGGTATGATAGTTGGCGGTATTACTATCTTAGCGTTGTTTGCTGTAGCTATTCCTGTTGCTAAAGCAATTAGTTCAAGCTTACAAAATATTATACATTCTATGAAAGGTATTGCCCAAGAAAACGGGGATTTAACTGTTAGAATTACCACCAACAGTAAGGACGAAATAGGTGAGTTAGTTTTATGGTTTAATAGCTTTATTGAAAAATTACAAGGCGTTATTAAAAATGTTGTGGATACCGCTTTGCCCTTAGCTGAAACCGCAAATACTATTTCACAGCTGTCGAGTAGTACCATTGATTCATTTAATCGCCAATCAGATAGTGTTATGCAATCAAGACAGTCGGTTGAAGAGATGAGCCAAAGTGTAGCTGAAATTACGACTAATGCAGCAGATGCAGCAGATGCTGCTAAAAATGCAAATATAGAAGCTGAAAAAGGTAAGGAAGTTGTTGAGCAAACGGTAATGGGTATTAGAACCTTAGCTGAAAATGTAACACAAGCAGCAGAAACAGTGAATCAACTTCAAGAAGATACTGAAAGGGTGAATGTTGTGCTTGAAGTAATACGTGGTATTGCTGATCAAACTAACTTACTAGCACTTAATGCTGCTATTGAAGCGGCCAGAGCGGGTGAGCAAGGTCGTGGTTTTGCTGTAGTTGCAGACGAAGTTAGAAACCTAGCATCACGTACACAAGTATCTACGGAAGAAATTAATCAAATGCTCGGGCAGTTGCAAGGCGCTTCTAAAAAAGCGGTAACCATGATGGAAAGCTCACGCGCGAGTGTTGAAGCTAGTGTGAAAACGGCTATGGAGGCTGGTGATAGCCTAGTTGTTATAACGGATACCGTCAATGTTATTGCTGATATGAATGGAGCCATTGCTGTTGCAACAGAAGAACAGCATCAAGTTTCTGGTCTTATGGTTGGTCATGTTGAAGATATTCAATCTTGTGCTGATGAAGCTTCTAAAGCATCACGTGAAATTGGTGGTGTGAGTGAGCAGTTAACGGTCTTGGCTTCAGCGTTAGAGTCTGTAGCTCGTCAATTTAAGGTCTAATTTTTAGCTATATTTTTTATTTAAAGACAGAACAATAAGTAATATTTAATAATAATAACTGTAGTTTCAATAAAGCAGTAAACGGAATTAACATAACTCAACATAATGATAGGTATATTATAATGAAACATAATAAAATAGCGCTTGCGCTAACAGGTATTTTATTAGCAGGTAGTGCCAATGCTGAAATCACATTAAATGGTTTTGCTAGTATTGTTGCTGGTGTTACAACGGCAAGCGATGAAAGCTTGTATGGCTATGATGATTCAATCGACTTTAGTCCTGATTCACTATTTGCTTTACAAGCATCAAGCGATTTAGGCGAAGGTTTAAGTATTACCGCCCAAATACTATCTCGAGGTGCTGATGACTGGGATCCTAAATTTGAATGGGCTTATGTTGGTTATCAAGCCAATGATAATTTGAAAATATTGGCTGGTCGTCAACGTATTCCCTTTTATATGTACTCTGACTTTTTAGATGTGTCTTATGCTTACCCTTGGATTACTCCGCCAAGAGGGGTTTATGACGTACCTTTTGATACCTTTGATGGGATTGCGGCCATATACTCGATGCAGCTCGGTGATTTTGATACAACATTACACGCTATTTATGGTGGTAATAATTCAGATATAGAAGTGCTCGGTACTGAGAGTAGTGCTGATTTTAAAAATTTTGCTGGTGCCTCGTTAACGTTAACACGTGAGTGGCTAACACTGAGAGGTGCTTATTTCCAAACAGAAATGGATATCGATTTGTTGGCTATTAAACCTTTAGTAGATGGTTGGAATGGAGTAGGCCAAAATCATATTGCTAGTCAAATTGATATAGCATCAGATACCAGTGAGTTTATTGAGCTTGGTTTCCAGCTTGATTTTGATCAAATTATTATAGTGGGTGAATACTCTTCATTATCATTAGATGATACAGCTTTACCTGGTCAAGAGTCTTATTATTTGATGGCCGGTTATCGATTTAATAATATGATGGTACATGTAACTTATGGGGTTGATGAAGATGACCAAGATCCTATCGCGTTAAACTATCAAATACCTGGTATACCAGATGGCACGGCAGTTGAGTTCCTACCTGAAGACTTACAAGCTTTGATCCGTGGTACCGAAACTTTAGATACTGCGACAGATGAAGACACAAGTTATATCACATTAGGTCTGCGTTGGGATTTCCATCAATCAGCGGCATTAAAATTTGAATATACCTCTTTTAGCGATGATCTCGATAGTAATAATGACTCAGGCTTGTTTAGAACAGCACTAGTAACTGTATTTTAGGAGTTAAAAAATGAAATTTTTAAAAAGTACTCAAAGTAAACTTTTGTTATGTACATCTGTTTTGTTTCTTAGTTTCTCTTCTATGGCCGATGTTGCGGTTGTTGTTAACTCAACTAATGCTGATATTATTGATGATAATGATATAGCTCGAATTTTTATGGGAAAAATGAAAGCATTTCCAAGCGGTGGATCAATTGAACCGATTAATTCAGTTTCAGGTAGTGCAGTACGTAGTGAATTTGAAGAAAAAGTATTAAATAAAAGTTCAAGTCAGATGAAGGCTTATTGGTCTAAATTGATATTTTCAGGTCGAGGTAAGCCACCAACAGAATTAGCTTCAGATGCTGAGGTATTAAAGCATATCTCTGCTAATGCTGGTGCTATTGGTTATGTTGACGCTGGGAGTGTTGATGAGTCAGTGAAAGTATTAAAAACCTTTTAATTACTTGTAATCTAATAGTCTAAATGTACTATTGTTCAAATAAAAAACGAGCTAATTAGCTCGTTTTTTTATTAAAAATTTCAGTTGATAGCTATTAAGCTGAGAAATTTTTGCTAGCAAAATCCCAATTAGCTAGTGCGTAAAAACCTTCCATGTACTTAGGACGAAGATTACGGTAATCGATATAATATGCATGTTCCCATAAATCAACAGTAAGTAATGGTGTAACACCTTCATCTGTTAATGGTGTTGCAGCATTAGAAGTGTTAACAATTGCTAAGCTTCCATCTGCATTTTTTACTAACCATGTCCAGCTTGAACCAAAGTTATTAATTGCACTGTCAGTAAATTTTGCTTGGAATTCAGCAAAAGATCCAAAAGTAGCAACAATAGCATCTGCTAAAGCGCCTGTAGGTTCGCCACCGCCATTCGGGCTTAAGCTATTCCAGTAAAAAGTATGGTTCCATATTTGTGCTGCATTGTTAAAGACACCAGCTGAAGAAGTTTTAACTATTTCTTCTAATGATTTGTTAGCAAACTCAGTGCCTTCAATCAAACCATTTAACTTTACCACGTAAGTGTTGTGATGTTTTCCGTAATGAAATGATAAAGTTTCTGCAGAAATATGTGGTTCCAGGGCATCTTGTTCGTAAGGTAATGCAGGTAATTCAATAGCCATTGTGCTCTCCAAGTTCTTTGTTTTAAAGTTACAGTGTATTCGTGAATAAAGGGTGTATTTTCCAATAAAACTTGAGTAAAATACTCAGGTATTAAGTTTATACTATTTTGAATAACTAGTGTATAGAGTGTATAAGGTTTCTTTTGCTATTTTTCAAGGGTATAAATTTATTTTCAAGTATTTATTATATTGAATTGAAAAGTGAAACTTCGTCTCCATTATATTTCTAGTGTAAGTTTTTACTAAGAATTCAGCTCAGTTTAATGAGTATTATTTTTAGAGGTTATTTTTTTTAGGGGTTATCATGGAAACTATCGAACGTATTAAAGAACAAATTAATGAGAATACAGTATTATTGTATATGAAAGGCTCGCCAAAACTACCTAGTTGTGGTTTTTCTTCTCAAGCATCTCAAGCCTTGATCTCATGCGGTGAGCAATTTGCCTATGTTGATATTTTACAAAACCCTGATATCAGAGCTGAATTACCAAAGTATGCAGACTGGCCTACGTTTCCGCAACTTTGGGTTGAAGGTGAATTAGTTGGCGGCTGTGATATTATTATGGAAATGTTTCAACAAGGTGAGCTACAAACTTTGGTTAAAGAAGCTTCAGCTAAAAATGCTTCTGAAGAGGCAAGTGCAGAATAAATTTATCAAGAAATAAATTGTTAAGATAATGAGTTGTTATTCATTGTCTTCAATAATAATTCTTAATTATTATTAATAGAAAGGAACATAAAATGAGTGTATTAGTTGGTCGTCCAGCACCAGATTTTACTGCAGCAGCAGTATTAGGTAGTGGTGAAATTGTTGACGTTTTTACGTTAAGTAAAGCAATTAAAGGTAAAAAAGCGGTTGTTTTTTTCTACCCATTAGATTTTACTTTTGTATGCCCATCAGAGCTTTTAGCTTTTGATCACCGTATGGAAGAATTCAAAAGCCGTGGTGTTGAAGTAATTGGTGTTTCAATTGATTCACAATTCTCTCACAATGCATGGCGTAACACACCTGTAAACGAAGGTGGTATTGGTCCAGTTCAATACACTTTAGTTGCAGATACTAAGCATGAAATCTGTAAAGCATATGATGTAGAACATCCTGAAGCAGGTGTTGCTTTCCGTGGTTCATTCCTAATCGATGAAGAAGGCAACGTACGTCATCAAGTAATTAACGATTTACCATTAGGTCGTGACGTAGATGAAATGATTCGTATGGTTGATGCATTACAATTCCACCAAGAACACGGTGAAGTATGTCCTGCAGGTTGGAATAAAGGTGATAAAGGTATGACAGCATCTCCAGATGGTGTTGCAGCTTATCTTACAGATAACGCTGATAAACTTTAATCGTTGTCGGGTTACTAAAGTGTCAATTATTTCAGTTTTATTTTAATTTTTTGTCACTAAAATTACATAAAAAAGCTAGGGTTTATAACTCTAGCTTTTTTTATGCTTTTCTATTTATTCTGCTGCTATTGCTAGCGGCCAACCACCTAATTCATGCCATTTATTAACAATATGACAAAATAGCTCAGCAGTTTTTTCGGTATCATAAAGTGCCGTATGTGCTTCACTATTGCTAAAGTCTATTTCAGCAGCCTCACAAGCTTTTGCTAATACAGTTTGACCTAATGCTAGTCCTGCTAGTGTTGTAGTATCAAAGCTAACAAAGCTATGAAAAGGGCTACGTTTAATGTTACATCGGGCTGTTGCTGCGTTTAAAAAGCCTAAATCAAAAGCTGCATTGTGAGCTACAATAATAGCGCGTTGGCATCCAGCAAGTTTCATTTTTTTTCTAACTAACTTAAACAATGTTTTTAAAGCAACATCTTCATCGACAGCACCACGTAATGGATGTGTTGGATCAATGCCGGTAAATTCAAGCGCTTTAGGCTCTAAATTTGCACCTTCAAAAGGGTGAACATTAAATTGTATTGTTTCATCAATTGATAACTTTCCTGAAACTTCATCTAATGATAATACAGAGGCTGCAATTTCAAGTAAGGCATCAGTTTGGGCATTAAAACCACCTGTTTCCACATCAATAACAACAGGGAAATAGCCACGAAAGCGTTGTGCTAATAATGGTTTACTTATTTCTTTATTTTCTTTTATTTCTACAGTATCTGACATATTATAAATTTGGCTTAAGGGAAAAACTTGGATAGGTAATTATCTCAGAAAATTATTGTAAACACGATAGCAATACTTACATCATTACATTTATGATTTGGTTATTTCTTAAGATGTAAATGTAGTTGAGGTTATTCGATGCTAATTTAACGTATATAAAAAGTAATAAATTAGTGATAAAGCGCTAAATTAACGAATAAACACATAGAAAGTGTTAAAGTTATTTTAGTTTGAGGCGATATAACTAATGTCACTAATTAATTATGTAATAAATAATATGAAAATATACTCTCCAAATACATATAAATTGTTCTTCTCTCCTTCATTCTTTATGACAGCTTCTTTCGCACTTTTTTTTACGTTTGTGACTACACAGGCACAAGCTAGTATCCGACAATATAGTGCGGATCTTAATAGTTCAAAATGGCAACTTGCCGACGACTCTCGTTTACAATGTACGTTATCACATCAAATCCCTCATTATGGGCAGGCACGTTTTTCCGCAAAAGCAAGCCGTAAACTGAATATGGAATTTGAACTTGATATGATGCTGTTACCCGATAGTTATTCCCTTGCCCAAGTACGTAGTGAATCACCTAGCTGGCGTCCGGGGTATGGCGGAAAAGTGTTAGCCAATATGAAGCTACAAAAACAGTTTAATCCTAGCTTACCCAAAAAGGTGGCTTGGACTATGCTAAGTGAACTAGAGCAAGGGATGAGCCCAACTTTTTATTATAATGATTGGTATAGTGAAGAAGATGAAATCTCAGTTGGTTTATCAACCGCACGTTTTAAAGGGGCTTATCGAAACTTTGTCGCTTGTGTTGGAAACTTATTAAATTATAGTTTTGACGATATTGCTTTTACAGTATTAAACTATCAATCAAATAGTGAACAATTTACGAAAGCATCACAACGACGTGTTGACATGATCAGAGAATACTTGAGTTTAGATCCAAAACTAGAATTAGTTTTGGTTGATGCATATTCAGACAGTTATGGTGCCCGTTGGCCAAACCTTAAGTTATCAGAGCGTAGAGCGCTAAGAATACGCGACTACTTTGTAAAAAATGGTATTGATGCGAGCCGCATAGAAGCGAAAGGTTATGGCGAAAAACGTCATATTGCTTCTAATGCTACAACGCTTGGACGTGGTAAAAACCGCCGCGTAGTTATTCAAATGCAAAAACTGTAGAACTTAGCGCATTACATGAAAAGTAAATTGTAAATAATTCTTTATATTCTTTCAATTTATTGAATATATTAATAATACAAAATAGTTGAATAGGCTTGTTGATTCAAAGTAATCTATAAGCCTATTTTTTTTTGTGAGTTTTTAGGATTATTTCAATGAGAATTTTTAAGCGGTTTATGTTGCTAGCAACATTATTAATATCGCAATTAGCAACAGCGGATAATAAGCCCGTATTAAACGATGCTTATACCTATTCAAATTATGATCAAGTTATCACAACACATCTTTATTTAGACTTAGCGGTTAACTTCGAAGAAAAAGCATTAACAGGTTTTGCTGAGTTATCATTAAAATGGCTTAGTGATACACCACAAAGTATCATTTTAGATACACGTGATTTGGTTATCCATAAAGTCCTTGCCCAAAATGCTCAAGACGAATGGCAAAAGGTAAATTATACACTTGCTGCACGAGATTCTGTTTTAGGTTCAAAACTTACGGTCGATACAAAATTCAAAGCTAAAAAGTTACGTGTTTATTATAATTCAACCGAAAATGCGTCTGGTTTACAATGGTTATCTGCTGAACAAACTGCAGGTAAAAAACAGCCATTTCTATTTAGTCAGAATCAAGCAATACATGCTCGCTCATGGATTCCTATTCAAGATACGCCAAGTGTACGTGTAACTTATACTGCTCGAATTACTACTGATAAAGATTTATTAGCTGTGATGAGTGCTAATAACGAACCAGATACTGAGCGCGATGGCGATTACTTCTTCTCTATGCCACAAGCTATTCCGGCCTATTTAATTGCGATTGGTGTTGGGGATTTACATTTCAAATCGATGAGCCACCAAACAGGTATTTATGCTGAATCTAATATTTTAGATGCGGCAGTAGCTGAATTTGATGATACTCAAGCTATGATTGATAAAGCTGAAAAAATGTATGGCAAATATCGCTGGGGTCGTTATGACTTATTAATATTACCACCAAGCTTTCCTTTTGGTGGAATGGAAAACCCTCGTTTATCTTTTATCACACCAACCGTTATTGCAGGGGATAAAAGCTTAGTAAATTTAATTGCACATGAGCTAGCACATTCATGGTCTGGTAATTTAGTTACCAATGAAAGCTGGCGTGATCTATGGTTAAACGAAGGTTTTACCAGTTATGTTGAAAATCGCATTATGGAAGCTGTGTTTGGTAAAAATAGAGCTATCATGGAGCAATCGCTAGATTCTCAAAATCTAAATAATGAAATAGCTGAATTAGATGCTGGTGATACACAGCTATACATCGACCTAAAAGGCCGTGATCCTGATGATGCATTCTCGGGTGTTCCTTACACTAAAGGACAATTATTTTTAATTTACCTTGAGAACAAGTTTGGTCGTGATCGTTTTGATGCTTTTGTACTTGAGTACTTTGACAGTCATGCCTTTCAAAGTTTAGGTACAACTAATTTTGTTAAATACCTTAAAGCTAACTTAACGCATAAATATCCTAACATTGTTAGTGATAGCGAAGTGAATGAGTGGATTTATGGACAAGGTTTACCTGCATTTGTACCTAAACCTACCTCAACTGCTTTTAGTACTATTGATCAACAAGTATCGCAATGGTTAGTAGGAGATATAACATTAACTCAATTACCTACGGCTAATTGGACATTGCATGAGTGGTTACACTTTATCAATAATTTACCTACTGATATTAGTATTGAGCGTATGGTAGCAATTGATAAAGCTTTTAACTTAACGCATAGTAAAAATGCCGAAATTGCTCATGCTTGGTATTTATTATCAATACGAGCAGGTTACGATGTTGTTTACCCAGAAATGTCTGAGTATTTAGTTAGTATCGGTCGTCGTAAGTTGATAGTGCCATTATATAAAGAGTTAGCTCAAACAGAACAGGGTAAAGCATGGGCGCTTAACGTTTATAAAAAAGCACGTCCTGGTTATCATGGTTTAGCTCAAGGTACTGTTGATGATATTTTGAAAAAATAAATATTCAGTATATATAAACTTCAGTAAAATAAATTAAAGGCTCTGTTGAGCCTTTTTGCTATTCGCTGATTAGAACTCTTGATATAATAATATCAATTACGTTAATTTTCTTTAGAGGCTCTGTGGATGTCGGAAGTTGAAAACCGCCCAACAAATTTTATTCGTCAAATTATCGATGCTGATCTTGCTAGTGGCAAACATAGTTCAATACAAACTCGTTTTCCGCCAGAGCCAAATGGTTTCTTGCATATTGGTCATGCAAAAGCTATTTGTTTAAGCTTTGGGATTGCTCAAGATTATAATGGTGCGTGTAACTTACGTTTCGACGACACCAATCCGGAAAAAGAAGATATTGATTATGTGCATGCTATTCAAAAAGATGTGCAATGGTTAGGTTTTGAATGGGCAGGGGATGTTCATTATTCATCAGACTATTTCGAGCAATTGCATGACTTTGCGGTAGAATTAATTAGCAAAGGCTTAGCGTTCGTCTGTTTTTTAAATGGCGACGAGATGCGTGAATATCGTGGTACGTTAAACAAACCAGGTAAAAATAGTCCTTATCGTGATACTTCTATTGAAGAAAACTTAGCGTTATTTGCCAAGATGCGTAACGGTGAATTCAAAGAAGGTGAGTGTTCATTACGTGCTAAAATAGACATGACATCAAGCTTTATGTGTATGCGTGATCCTATTATTTATCGTGTACGATTTGCTCATCATCATCAAACTGCTGATAAATGGTGCATTTACCCAATGTATGACTTTACTCACTGTTTATCTGATGCGATTGAAGGTGTTACTCACTCTTTATGTACGTTAGAGTTTCAAGATAACCGACGTTTATATGACTGGGTTATTGATAATGTTTCTGTACCAGTAAAACCTCAGCAATATGAATTTTCACGTTTAAATCTTGAATATACATTAATGAGTAAACGTAAGTTGAATACATTAGTGGAAGAAAAGCTTGTTGATGGCTGGGATGATCCTCGTATGCCAACGATTGCTGCTTTTAGACGACGTGGTTATACATCTGCTTCTCTTAGAGAGTTTGCTAAACGCATTGGTGTTACCAAAATGGAAAACACGGTAGAAATGAGTGTTTTAGAAGCATGTATCCGTGAAGATTTAAATGACAATGCTCCACGTGCTATGGCAGTGCTTGATCCTATAAAGTTAGTGATAGAAAACTACCCTGAAGGTAAAACTGAAGACTTGACCGTTAAAAATCATCCAAGTGATGATAGCCAGGGCACACGTATTGTTCCATTTAGTGCTGAACTGTATATTGAAGCAGAAGACTTTAGAGAAGAAGCCAATAAAAAATATAAACGTTTAGTACTCGATAAAGCTGTGCGTTTACGTGGTGCTTATGTTGTAACTGCAACGCGTTGTGATAAAGACGAAGCAGGGAATGTTATTACAGTTTATTGTACTTACCTTGATGATACGCTAGGTAAAAACCCGACAGATGGAACTAAGCCTAAAGGTGTTATTCATTGGGTTGACGCTGATAAATCACTTGATGCAACAGTACGTTTATATGACCGTTTATTCACTGTACCAAACCCTGCAGCTGAAGATGATTTTTATAAAGTGATGAACCCAGAGTCACTGATTAAAATTGAAAAAGCCAAAGTGGAGCCGTCATTAATGTTAGCGAAGCCAGAGCAAGCTTTTCAGTTTGAACGACAAGGTTATTTTTGTTTAGACAACAAAATTGAAAATGAAGGCGAACTTATTTTTAATCGTACGGTAGGTTTACGTGATACGTGGGCTAAAACAGCTCAATAAGTTATTGCATATCGTTTTAATAAACATAAAAAAAGACCGTAGTTTACAAGTTAATTACCTGTAACCTACGGTCTTTTTTTATATAATATTGAAAAACATAAGTAAAATAATTATTTATGTTTTTATTCGTACCTATAGCTTAGGAATGCGAATTTTCTTCTCATCACTTTGACGGTAAATAATAAGTGTTTTACCAATTACCTGTATCTTTATCGCTTGAGTTTCACGACAAATAGCGTCAACTATTAAGCCTTTAGTTTCTCTGTCATCTGTTGGTATTTTCACTTTAATCAATTCATGATGATTAAGTGCATAATCAATTTCAGCTACAACAGCTTCTGTTAAGCCATTATTACCTAGTAACACAACAGGTTTTAGTGGGTGTGCAACACCTCTTAAATATTGTATTTGTTTCTTATTTATAGTCATTAAAAAATTTCGATAGTCGTTAACTTGAATTAACGCCATTTTACCCTTATCTAACACTGAATACCAATTCTATTGAATATATTCTAAACAGACAACGCACATTATTAAGCTTACAACATGTAAAGTATCAATTAAAAACGATTATTCTATATTCTATTCAGATTTTCGTTGTGCGATGTTAGCTAATTAAATGATAAAACACGAGTAGCTCATAAATCGTTGTGGTCTATATGCAGAGTTATTGATTTTTAAAGTATGTATTAATACGTTATTAGTAAATAACGTAGAAAAATAGTGCCCAAAATTTTATTTATCAGTAATTTATGCCAAATTTTACACTTTTTAATTCTTAGTAGAGTGGGAAATAACTTACTAGACTTGATATAATATTCATTAATAGTCGAAAAAACTTTTAATATGGCAAAAAAATATGGCAAAGACCCCACCAAAGAAAAAACATACTAACAGTTCGCAACGTTGGCTGGATGAACATTTTGAAGATGAATATGTAAAAAAAGCACAAAAACTTGGTTTACGTTCTCGTGCTGTTTTTAAAATAGAAGAAATAAATAATAAAGATAAATTGATAAAACAAGGCATGAAAGTGGTCGATCTTGGTGCTGCACCAGGCGGCTGGTCTGAATATGCTGTTAAAGCTGTGGGCGATAGTGGGCAAGTTATCGCTTGTGATATTTTATCTATGGACGCGATTGCTGGCGTTGATTTTCTACAAGGTGATTTTCGAGAAGAAGCCGTCCTTGATGCATTATTAACAAGAATTAATGGCAAGACAATTGATGTCGTTATGTCAGATATGGCTGCTAATATGACTGGTAATGAGAGTGCTGATTCAGCACGTAGTATGTACCTAGTTGAACTTGCTTTGGATATGTGTCATCAAGTATTAAAACCTAACGGAGCCTTTGTTGTTAAAGTATTTCAAGGTGCTGGTTTTGAAGATTTTATGAAGGCTGCTCGGGCAGTATTTAAAAATGTAAAAACTCGTAAACCAGAATCTTCACGCGCACGTTCGCGTGAAGTTTACCTTGTCGCAACAGGTTTTAATGGTTAACGCTAAATATTAACTTTGCTTCTACTTTATTCAAGCTAAGTACGTTAATATGTTACTAGTTGTAAATACCGACTAAAGTTAATTAGCGACAAAGCTTGAATTGTAGTAAATTAGGCACAACATAATAATTTAGGTTAGAACTAATTCTGACCACATTATATTAAATTTTCACCCCCCAAAGAGGTCATTAAGTTGAGCGATATGGCAAAAAATCTTATTTTATGGTTAGTAATAGCCGTTGTTTTAATGTCTGTTTTTCAGAGTTTTTCTCCTAATACAGCAAATGAAGCACAAATGGACTACACACGTTTTATCACTGATGTTCGTCAAGGACAAATCCGTGATGCTAGCGTAGACAGAAACGGTGTTATTACTGGTGAAAAACGTACTGGTGAAAGCTACACTACTACTATTCCTGGTGGGTATGACCGTGACTTAATTAACGACTTAGTTAAGCAAGGTGTTCGTGCTCAAGGTAAATTACCAGAGGAAACTAGCTTTTTAACAACTATTTTTGTTTCTTGGTTCCCAATGATTTTACTTATTGGGGTATGGATTTTCTTTATGCGCCAAATGCAAGGTGGGGGCGGTAAAGGGGCAATGTCTTTTGGGAAATCAAAAGCGCGCCAATTAGGCGAAGAACAAATAAAAACAACTTTTGCTGATGTTGCTGGTTGTGATGAAGCTAAAGAAGATGTTGCTGAATTAGTAGAATACTTACGAGAACCTACTAAATTTCAAAAATTAGGCGGTCGTATTCCTTCAGGTATTTTACTTGTTGGTCAGCCGGGTACAGGTAAAACCTTATTAGCTAAAGCTATTGCTGGTGAAGCGAAAGTACCTTTCTTTACTATTTCAGGTTCTGATTTTGTTGAAATGTTTGTCGGTGTTGGTGCATCACGTGTTCGTGATATGTTTGAACAAGCTAAAAAAGCAGCACCTTGTATCATTTTCATTGATGAAATTGATGCTGTAGGTCGCCAACGTGGCGCAGGTATGGGTGGTGGTCATGATGAACGTGAACAAACATTAAACCAAATGCTAGTTGAAATGGATGGTTTTGAAGGTAATGAAGGCGTTATTGTTATTGCTGCAACTAACCGTCCAGATGTTTTAGATCCTGCATTATTACGCCCAGGTCGATTCGATCGTCAAGTAACTGTTGGTTTACCTGATATTCGTGGTCGTGAACAAATTTTAAAAGTACACATGCGTAAAGTTCCTTTAGGAGACGATGTTAAAGCGGGTGTTATTGCACGTGGTACTCCAGGTTTCTCGGGTGCTGATTTAGCAAACTTAGTGAATGAAGCTGCATTATGGGCTGCTCGTACTTCACGACGCACAGTAAGTATGCATGAGTTTGATAAAGCTAAAGATAAAATTATGATGGGCTCAGAACGTAAGTCGATGGTAATGAGCGAGTCTGAAAAAGAAATGACTGCATATCATGAAGCAGGTCATGCACTTATTGGTCGTTTAGTCCCAGATCATGACCCTGTTTATAAAGTAAGTATTATTCCACGTGGCCGAGCGTTAGGTGTAACTATGTACTTACCAGAACAAGACAGATTTAGTCATTCTAAACAGCATTTAGAAAGTAACATTTCTTCTTTATATGGTGGTCGTATCGCTGAAGAAGTTATTTACGGTAGTGATAAAGTGTCTACAGGTGCTTCAAACGATATTGAGCGCGCAACAAGTATTGCTCGTAAAATGGTGACACAATGGGGACTTTCAGAAAAATTAGGTCCTATGCTTTTTGCTGAAGAAGAAGGTGAAGTGTTCTTAGGGCGTACATCATCTAAGTCATTACATATGTCTGATGAAACAGCGAAACTTATTGATGAAGAAATTAAGTTACTAATTTCACGTAACTATGACCGTGCTGAAAATTTAATCAAAGAAAATGTAGATATTTTACATGCAATGAAAGATGCATTAATGAAATATGAAACAATTGACGCTTTGCAAATTGATGATTTAATGGCAAGAGTTGATGTTAGAAAGCCATCTGATTGGGATGATAATGATTCTCCTACTTCAAATTCTAGCTCAAATTCAAATGAAGGTGGTTCAGCTAAGAAATCAGCAGAGCCTGAAAAAAATGTAACGCCTGATTTATCAGAGCCAAGCAGTGATACACCTACTAAATAATTAGTAATGTGGGTCCAATTAATAAGCCTTGATGTTTACTTAACTGAAGTAATTATCGAGGCTTTATTTTTTTTAAGCTAACCCTAAAATTATGTCTGAAAACTCTAAAAATAAACAATTCAATCAAGCTGCATTAGCCGACTTAACTAATGTACAAGTGATGGGCATTGTAAATGTCACTCCTGACTCTTTTTCTGATGGTGGAAAGTTCGCCCAATTTGACCATGCATTAAAGCAAGTTGAATTGATGATTGAAAATGGAGTCGATATCATTGATATTGGGGGTGAATCAACTCGTCCAGGTGCCGTTGATGTAAGTGAAGCAGATGAACTAGCACGGGTTATTCCTTTGCTTAAAGCGATTAAGTCCCGTTTTAATATCTGTGTCTCTATCGATACAAGTAAAGCTGTCGTCATGAATGAAGCCATAACTTATGGTGCAGACATGATTAACGATGTTCGAGCGTTACAAAATGAAGGTTGTCTTGATGTTATCGCGCAAAGTGATGTTTCTGTATGTTTAATGCATATGAAAGGCTTACCAAGAACCATGCAAACAAGCCCTCAATATACAAATATAATCAGTGATATAGTTAGCTTTTTTAAAGAGCGTATTACAACTTGTGAGCAATATGGCATCAAATCTGAACGTTTAATTTTAGATCCTGGTTTTGGGTTTGGGAAAACACTTGGGCACAACTACCAAATGTTAGCTCAGTTTGCTTTGTTTAAAAAATTGAATCTACCTATACTTGCTGGAACCTCGCGTAAATCAATGTTAGGTAACCTACTGAATCGTGATGTTGAACAACGATTAGCTGGGAGTTTGGCCACTGCTATTCTTGCTGTGCAGCAAGGAGCAAATATAGTACGCGTGCATGATGTGGCAGAAACTGTCGATGCAATGAAAATTTTAAA
Organism: Colwellia sp. 20A7; assembly: GCF_009832865.1. Lineage (NCBI taxonomy): Bacteria > Pseudomonadati > Pseudomonadota > Gammaproteobacteria > Alteromonadales > Colwelliaceae > Colwellia > Colwellia sp. 20A7. Next base: position 1,859,572 of record NZ_CP047130.1, read on the forward strand.
TGCTGTTGCAAAACATAATTAATAGGATGCAATGGATTGAAAGTTTAGCTAATTATAAGCTAATACATAAAGAATATAATTAAAGGAAAAATAATGGCTAGTCGTAAATATTTTGGTACTGACGGAATACGTGGTTTAGTTGGTCAGTATCCAATTTCTCCTGAATTTGTTATGAAGCTAGGTTATGCTGCAGGTAAAGTATTAGCAGCACAAGGCACTAAAAAAGTATTAATTGGTAAAGATACCCGCATTTCAGGTTATATGCTTGAATCAGCATTAGAAGCTGGTTTTTCAGCGGCAGGTATTGATATCGGTCTACTAGGTCCAATGCCTACGCCGGGTATTGCTTACCTAACTAAAACCTTTCGTGCAGAAGCTGGTATTGTTATTAGTGCATCACACAATCCTTATTACGATAATGGTATTAAATTTTTCTCACAAGATGGCGAAAAATTACCCGATGACGTTGAATTAGCAATTGAAGCGGAACTTGATAAACCAATGGGCTGTGTTGATTCAGCGCATTTAGGTAAAGCAAGCCGAATTGAAGATGCAGCAGGTCGTTATATTGAATTTTGTAAAAGTAATTTTCCAAGCCAAATTTCGCTTAAAGATTTAACGATTGTTGTTGATTGTGCTAACGGTGCTACCTATCACATTGCTCCTAATGTTTTTCGTGAGTTAGGCGCGACTGTTATTGAAGTTGGCACATCACCTAATGGCACTAATATCAATGAAAATTGTGGTGCAACATCAATGAAGATGGTAAGTGAAGCAGTAGTTGAGCATAAAGCTGACTTAGGTATTGCACTTGATGGTGACGGCGATCGCTTAATGATGGTGGACCATACAGGTTATGTAATTGACGGTGATGAAGTCGTTTATATTATTGCTTGTAACGATTTAAAGTCGGGTAGCTTACAAGGCGGTGTCGTTGGTACTTTAATGAGTAACATGGGTCTTGAACTTGCCTTAGAAGAATTAGGGATTCCTTTTGCCCGCAGTAACGTAGGTGACCGATATGTTATGGAATTACTAAGAGAGAAAGGCTGGCAATTAGGCGCTGAAAACTCAGGACACATTATTAATTTAAGTCATACATCAACCGGTGATGGTATTATCGCCGCTTTAAATGTTTTAACAGCACTTAAACAGCAAGGAAAATCATTACTTGAATTGCGTCAAGGCATGACTATGTTACCGCAAATATTGGTTAATGTTCGCTTTACTGGCGACAGTGATCCTATTAATTCACCAAGTGTACAAGCATCTGTTGATAAAGTTAATGCTCGATTATCAGGCCGTGGACGAGTATTATTACGTAAATCAGGAACAGAACCTTTAATTAGAGTCATGGTTGAAGGTCCTGAATTAGAAGAAGTTACCGCCTTAGCAAATGAAATCGCAGAGTCAGTTAAGCTAGCAAGTTAACAATATTGCTGATAAAAGCAGCGATTGTTCAATATATTTAATTGATCATCCATTGATTTTAACTTAGTACTTGTAAGTTAATCTTAGGTTAGTTAATATCTCGCGGCTTCATTTACAAAGCACTAAAAAGTGGACAGGAGATAATATATGGCTAGACGTGCAATCGTTGCTGCTAACTGGAAGATGAATGGTGATTTAGCATTAGTTGACACTATGATCTCTGGTTTAACTAACGTGAAATTACAAGATGATGTTAGTGTGGTTATTTGTCCTAGTTCCCCTTATTTATCTGAATTTGTAGCTAAAAGAAATTCAAATAATTTAAGCTCAGTTATACATGTTGGTGCTCAAAATGTTAGTGAACACCAAAGTGGAGCATATACTGGTCAAATTTCTACAAAAATGTTGCAGGAATTATCAGTAGAATTTGTTATTATAGGCCATTCTGAACGTAGACGTTATTATCAAGAAACGTCTACTCAAGTTGCACATAAAGTAAATGCCGTACTCAATGCAGGTTTAACGCCTATTATATGCATTGGTGAAAGCGAAACTGAAAGAGCAACTGAACAAACAGAAGCCGTACTTGCTTCACAATTACAACCTGTTATTGATGAAATAGGTATAGAAAAATTTATTGATGTTGTGATCGCTTATGAACCCGTTTGGGCTATAGGTACAGGAAAAACAGCATCAAACGAGATGGCACAAGAAACACATAAATTTATTCGTCAATTTCTAGCTAAAGCTAATGAAAGTGTCGCGAATAAAGTGCCTTTGTTATACGGTGGCAGCGTGAATTCGTCAAACTGTGAAGAATTATTCGCACAACCTGATATAGACGGTGGTCTTATTGGTGGTGCTAGTTTACAAGTTGAACAATTTAAAATAATTTGTTCAGCCGCTAAAGGAAAGTAAAAATGTTGTATCAAGTTTTAATTATAGCCTACGTACTTATCGCCTTAGCCTTAATTGGTTTAGTGCTAATTCAACAAGGTAAAGGTGCTGATATGGGTGCCTCTTTTGGTGCTGGTTCATCAGCAACAGTATTTGGCTCAGGTGGTTCAGGTAACTTTTTAACTAAAACTACAACATGGTTAGCCATTGGCTTTTTTGTTATTAGTTTAGTTTTAGGTAACTTAACTGCTAATCGCACAAAATCTGTTGATGAATGGAATGACTTAAGTGTTCCTGTTAGCGAACAAACTATGCCAACTGATGCTATTCCAAGCGACATTGAAAGTGCAGAAGCTATCATGAGTGAAAATTCAGATGTTCCAACTGCTGATGATGTTGCTACTAAAGTTGAAGATGGCGATATACCTAACTAGTATCAAAGTTAACTTTTTCAACTAATAATATAAATCTAGTTTTGCGCGGATGTGGCGGAATTGGTAGACGCGCCAGCTTGAGGGGCTGGTGACTTAGGTCGTGGGGGTTCAAGTCCCCCCATCCGCACCACTAGATTTCATATTAAATTAAGAGCTTATGTAAGCTCTTTTTTTTGCTCAGATTTTTCCATATATCATTTGTAAACACCTTCAATCATTTAAATAGCTATCGTTTAGATATAACCTCGACAATACTTTTAGCGTTTTTATTTAAATAAGCGTTAACCCATCTATAAAACTTCATCATCAAACCAATCAGGGCACGTTACTTCTAATTGATTTAATGTGGAATTATATTGCACTACACTATTATTTTTTGTGTTCATTTATGGTGCGAATTATTATAAAACTACGTTAATCAGTAAAACCTCATAATATTTTTGTTTGAAATAGTCTTTCATTTCAGTATATTAGTTTATTAATTTAATTGTATATTTAATTTATTTTACTGTGTGAACTTGGTTCTCTATTTGCAGTTAATTATTTACGCTAAATCATGAACAATAAGATCCTTATATGAATTTAACTATAAAAGAACGTCGATGGTTACCGTGGTTTGGTAGTAATGGAAAACTCTCTTTAGCATGGTCATGTTTTGTAAATCGTTCTAGTTATGAGTCGGTAGAGCAAATATTTGAGGGTATTGCTGCAACAAGAATTAAATTATTGCAGCAATGGACTAATAACCATTGGGAACATTTATCATCCCTATCGAATGTATTAATTAATAGTAAATTCGAGAATTGTGATTTATCAATTCAAAATAAATTAAAAGATGCTCCTGATTTTTCTGAAATTTTTATCTTAAATGCTCATGGTTTAACAACTCACTCCACTTATACTAAATTTATCGGTCAACAATCAGCGCAAATAAAAGCAAGAGAACAAGCAAAAAGTGGTCGTTTTCTTCATGGTCCATATATTGATAAAGATACTTTAACCGTAGGGGCATCATCATCTAACTTTCATGATGAAGTAACCCTCATGTTTTATTTACCTTTGATGGACGCAGGAACCTTAGTTGGCTTTTTATGTGGCCGTGTACCAAATGATGTTCTTGGTGATCTAATTCAGCGTGAAGCAGGACATATCTATCAAGAGTCAGGCGATAATTATTTATTTATGGCTGATTCAAAGTTTGACTCTACAATACAACCAGGAATTGCTTTATCTCGTTCTCGTTTTGAAGATAACACTTTTTCACACGGCGAAAATTTAAAGTCAGGTGTTAGCACTGATTACGGTGTTGTAAAAATCAATAAACACACTGAATTTGAAGTACGTTTTACCGACCCGGCTACTAAAGAGCTCCATCCTGGAGTGAGAGAGACAATTCGTAATGGCAGTAATCTATTTGTTAGTTATCCAGGTTACTCAGACTACCGTCATATCCCAGTGATTGGAAAAGGTGATACATTCACCTTGCAAGGCTCTTTAGATAAATGGGGTATGATGTGTGAAGGAGATCTTGAAGAAGTTTATCGTCGCCGGTCAATTAACATAGCTATTGTTAAAATGTATTTGCTTTTAGTATCAGTAATAGTCGGAGCCAATAGCGCATTAAATTATTTTACAGATTTATCGCAATTGAGTATTAATCTAATTTCCGCATCAATGATTTTTATCAGCTGCTTTATTTTTTCAGCATTAAGTACGGGGAAATTTTCGAATAGGTTAGACAACATGACTTCAGTTATTCGAAATATTGCAGAGGGTGAAGGAAACTTAACTCAACGGCTTGATACTAATAAAATAAAACATGATGAAACGGGAGATATGAGTCGGTGGGTAAATAGTTTTATTGATAGTTTAGATGGCATTATGGGGCAGGTGATTAATGCTTCTCATAATGTAAAAAGTACCAATGAAACTATGTTGAAACGAAATGAAGAGGTTCATGTGAATTCCAACCATGTTCATGGATCTATGAAAACAATGCAAAGTTTAATAGAAGAGCAACGTGAAGTTATTTTACATGCTTCAAATACTGCGCAAGAAATGAAAACATCAATGGCACAAATTGTTGAAAAAGCGAAAGATGACTACGAAAATGCTAAAGCTGGTACACAAGCAATTCGTGACGTTGTTGATAAAACAGCGAACAGTGTTCAGTCAATCGATACTCGTATGGCTGAAATAGGTAGCATTATGAGAGTTATAACTGAAATAACGAGTCAGACTAATTTACTTGCATTAAATGCCGCTATTGAAGCTGCTAGAGCTGGTGAGCATGGTAGAGGGTTTTCGGTTGTGGCAGATGAAGTTAGAGGATTAGCTTCACGCACAGCGAAGGCCGCAAATGATATTCAAACAATGATTTCTGGCTTACAAGAAGAAACTAAAGATGCTGTGAGTTTTATGCAATCAGGTGTTGAAGATGTTGATCAAAGCTTGAAACTAACAGAAGCTGCTTCTTCTGAGAATAGTGAACTCCTTAATATAGTTGATAAAATGTTTGAGGTTATTAGTGTTATTGAAAAGAATAGTGCTCGTAATGGCGAAACAGCAAGTCAAGTAACACAAGTGACTGAGCATATGGCTGAATCTATTCAAGAGCTTACTGAAAGCTCTAATCAAGTAGATATTATGGCTGTGAAATTACAGCAACTGGTTGGCACTTTTAAAGTTAGTTAATAGTTCGCTACTAACTAACTTTAAAATTTAATGATTTTAGATCAACTAATAGCGATTAAACCTGTAGATACCAATAGAGCAAAGCCAATTGTTACCGTTATAAGTGATATTAATGTTGATAGTATGACTATTTTCGCGGCTAAATCAGCGTTCCCTCGCATTGCTTCTACCATAATTAAACTAGCTGTTGCTGTAGGAGAAGCTGTTAACAAAAATAATACACCTGCTGCTTTTGGGTCGATTGGAATAATAAATAGCAATATTACCAAAATTAGCGGGCTTAAAATAATCTTGCCAAAACTTGCCATCAAGGCAGGCTTCAAATTTTGCTTTAGTTGTTGAAAATTTAATGAGCCTCCAATTGCTATTAATGCTAAAGGCAGAGTCATTTGTGCAATATACTGGTTACTTTGTAAAATTAAGTCAGGGGTGGTGAAACCAATTAAGTTTGCAACTAAACCAGCGGTTATTCCAATAATTAATGGATTTTTAATAATATCTTGAATATTCTTTTTTATAGAACCGCTTTGCTTATTTAAACTATTATTAAGGGTAAAAATAGAGAGTAAATTATAAATAATAATCGTTGCAGCTGTTGGTATTGTCGCTATAGCAATGCCTTTGTCAGGATAAGCATTCGCACATAAAGCTAAACCTACAATAATTAAATTACCTCTAAAAGCCCCTTGAACAAAAACCCCTTTATCTCGCTCAGCACCAATAAATTTGCAAGCAGTATAATGGCTTATAATAAATACAATAAGTGTTGTTGATAATATTAATACAATGTGGGAAACATTAATAAGTTGTTTAAAATCATGAGACGCAGTACTGGTAAATAAAATAATAGGTAAACCAATATTGAAAATGAATTTAGACGAAATACGAATAAACTCTTTATTAATGAATTTAATATGAAATAGCCATGTACCTAAAGTTATTAAGATAAATATTGGCGCGGTGATCTGGAGGGCTATCGGTAAGAGTGAAAAAATATTTTGATTATATTCCATTGTGCGTTTGGTCTTTGTTTATTTTATTAACGATTAGTTTGTTTTATTTTACGTTATTTCTCCTATAAAAACTTGGTTAACGTTAGGTATTGCTTATATTATTAAGTGCTATATGTTTTATATATTAGTAGCGCAATACACGTTTTTAGCTGTTTACTGTATTGTTATCATATTCATTTCTGTCGATGCTATCAGCGTTTTCGATAGTGTCAGTGTTGGGGGAACTCAAGATAGAAGCAGGAGGCATTGCCTAGTGTAGAGTCAATTTGTACTTGCCCTTTATGTTTATCCATTATTGTTTTAACAATAGTCAAGCCAACACCACTCCCTTCTGTTGTTGCGAGTCTTTCAAATATAGCAAAAATCAATTCGTGATACTTAGGATCTATACCAACACCATTATCTTTTACATAAATGATAGTAGAAGAGGGGGGAGATTTTGTATATCTATACAAGAGTATGGGAATAATATTGATATTATTGTGAAGGATAATGGTATTGGTTTTGAGTCAAAACATGTACAAAAAATATTTTCACCATTTAACCGTTTTGCAAATGATATGAAGTTTGGTGGCTCAGGTTTAGGGTTAAGTATAGTTAAACGTATTATTGAACATCATAACGGTAATATTGAAGCTCATTCAGAATTAGGTGTTAGTAGTCAATTCACGCTTAGATTTAATAAAGAGTAATTAGCTATAAGAATGTAAATTACTTAAACCAATAGAGGATGTAACGTGGATAATCTTAAATTAATGTCTGCATTAATGGTTGAAGATAGTATTAATCATGCAGAATTGATGATGGATATTTAATAGAGCGGTAATCTCCTGTTTCGTTAATGATGCTGTTTATGTTTTTCTCAACGGATGTGCTTAAAAGTTGACTACGGAGCAAAAAATCACATAAGTAAAATTTATTAAATCAATGTTTAAATTAAAGGGATAAATAGTCGAATTTAATTGTGTTATATTTTCAAATGTAACACAATTAAATTCTACTAAAATTACTTAGCTAAGACACAAATAAGCAGCATTATATCGTTAATTGATTTATCGTCTTAATTATAAGCCGGTGCAGCTATTATTTAATTTCTACAGTCGCTCGTGTATGCTTATCAGCCTTAGTTTCATTATTAAAACCCAATTGATTTAATGGTTAGCTCTGCTCGCAAGCCAAGTGCTATTTTTTCAATCTGGGAATAACACGCTTCGTTTAAAAGAGATATTACATGTCTAAAACAAATTCAAATAACCCAGCCTATTCTCCTGCTGCCGGTGGTTGGGGCGCACTGAAAAGTTCAACTAAACATATTATTCAAAGTGAAAATGCAATGAAGGGTGTAAAAGCCTTACTTCGAGCAAATCAACCAGGAGGTTTTGATTGTCCTGGTTGTGCTTGGGGAGATTCATCAACGGCTGGCAAAATAGATTTTTGTGAAAACGGTGTTAAAGCAATTGCATGGGAGGCAACCAGTAAACGTGTTGATGCTACTTTTTTTAAGCAACATTCAATAACAGAATTAAAAAGCTGGGATGATCACTCACTTGAAAAAAGTGGCCGCTTAACTGAACCGATGTTTTATGATGGTGAGAGCGATCATTATCAGCCAATTAGCTGGGATAAAGCATTTAGCATAGTTGCAGATAGCCTTGCTAATCTATCTTCCCCTAATGAAGCATTATTATATACATCGGGTCGAGCAAGTAATGAAGTTGCTTATATGTATCAATTATTTGGTCGAGTATTGGGTACTAATAACTTCCCTGATTGTTCTAATATGTGCCATGAAGCATCAGGAGTAGGGATGACAAATAGCCTTGGTACAGGTAAAGGCACCGTTACCATGGAAGACTTTAATGAAGCAGATGCCATTTTTGTTTTTGGTCAAAACCCGGGAACTAATCACCCTCGTATGCTTGGTACATTACGCAAAGCAAGTAAGCGTGGTGCAACTATTGTCTCAATTAATAATTTAAAAGAACGTGGTTTAGAAAAGTTTTCAGATCCGCAGAGTGCAAAAGAAATGATTCTTTTCACTGGCACTAAAATTAGCCAATATTATTTTACTCCTCGATTGGGGGGCGATATGGCGCTGTTACGTGGAGTAGCCAAAAGTTTATTTAAAAGATTTGAACAAGATAAATCTGTACTCGATATGGAATTTATTAATGAACATTGTCAATATTTTGAAGCATATAAACGCAGTGTTGAATTAAGCTCTTGGGATAAAATAATTAGTCAATGTAGTTTAACGAGAGAAGATATTGAACAAATAACAGATATCTATGTAAATAGTAAAAAAGCTATTTTCACGTGGGCTATGGGAATTACCCAACATCGTCATTCAGTAGCAACGGTTAGAGAACTTGTTAATGTGTTGATGTTAAGAGGCAACATAGGTAAGCCGGGGGCTGGCGCATGTCCGGTGCGTGGACATTCAAATGTGCAAGGTAATCGTACTGTGGGCATTAATGAAAAACCATCGATGGACTTTCTTGATGCATTAGAGCAAAAATATTCATTTAGTGTTCCTCGTGATGATGGTTTTAATACGGTTGAATCAATTCATGCCATGTTGTCAAACAAAGCTAAGGTTTTTATCGCATTAGGTGGTAATTTTGCTGCCGCTACCCCTGATACTAAACGTATCTATACCGCATTAGGGCAATGTGATTTAACGGTTCAAATTAGTACTAAACTTAATCGCAGTCACCTTATGACAGGTAAAAATGCACTAATTTTACCTTGTTTAGGTCGAACTGAAATCGATACGCAACAAAGCGGTGAACAATGTATTACCGTAGAAGACTCTATGAGCATGGTGCATAGCTCAAGAGGACAAAATGAACCAGCATCTGAGCACTTACGTTCAGAAACAGCGATTATTGCAGGAATAGCAGCGGCTTCAGTAGGCAATAAAACAGTTAATTGGAATAAATTGGCCAGTGACTATGCTTATATTCGTGACGATATCAGTGAAGTTATCCCTGGATTTGAGCAATATAATGAACAAATAAAAGCGAGTCGTGGTTTTTATTTAACAAATCCTGTCGCGAACCGTCAATGGAACACGCCGACTAAAAAGGCGGTGTTTTCTGCAGCATTATTGCCTGAAGAATTAGCGCATGAAAGAGTGAAGCATAGAACTGATAATATGGTGCTGACATTACAGACTCTACGTTCTCATGATCAATATAATACAACTATTTACGGCATGGATGATCGTTACAGAGGTGTTTATGGCGAGCGTAAAGTTATTTTTGTTAATGCTGACGATATGGAAAAATTATCGTTAGAGCATGGGGATTACGTTAAAATAACAACGATTTCAAATGATGATATTGAACGTTCAGTCGAAAGCTTTAAAGTGATTGAATACGCTATACCACAAGGCTGTGTTGCGGCTTATTACCCTGAAACTAACCCTTTGGTACCACTTGAAAGTATTGCTGATGGCTGTGGTACACCCACTTATAAATCTATTCCTATTTCACTAGAGAAAGTATAACGTTCATCATAAATCGTTATTAATTTAATGGATAAAGGAAATAGAAAAGTGCAAGAAGAGGCCTGATAGCAGGCATGATAGCAGGCCTCTTTTTTGTCTCTAGGTTATTTTAGAGCTCCGAAACAGATAAAATAATTTTATTTCTTAACCATTTATTTGCAGGATCTAAATCTACCTTATTGTGCCAATACAAATGAACATCAACATCAGGTAAACTCACCGGTAAAGGAAAAATAACTAAATCGAGTAATTGAGCGTACATCATCGCGGTAACTTTTGTTATGGTAAATAGCATATTGTTATTTGTAATAACTCTACAAGCTGAGAATGAATGCTGACACCTTAAGCCTATTTTACGTTGAAGCCCTAATCGAGCAAGTTCAAAATCTTCAATACTTGTACCCACTGAACGAGATGATACCAGCACGTGATCTTGCGCAAGATACTCGTCTAAACTTAGAGTCGATTGTATATCTGGATGATTTTTTCGGGCTAAAACTACTAACTCACTTTGTTCTAACTTGGTATGTGAAATGTTTTCACTAACAGGCAAAAGTGTATCTATCGCCAAGTCTATATCACCACTAACAAGCTTATTTTCTATATTAGTACGATTAACTCGTCGACTACTTTGAAGCTTAATTAATGGGGCTTCTTTTTTCAAACGTAACATTAATGGAGGTAAGTAGGACGCTTCTAAAGTGCCATGTAGCGAAATATTGAAGCTTTTACGTGATATTGAAGGTTCAAATTGACGAGATTGTGCTAAACATACTTGTAGTTGTCGTAATGCTTCTCGAACATCAGCAACCACATTATTGGCTACCGCGGTTGGGCGCATTTTATTACCTTGACGAACAAACAAAGGATCACCAAAATGATCACGCAGTTTACTTAACGAATGACTAATTGCTGGTTGTGATAAGTTAAGTGCTGAGCCCGCCTTAGTAATATTTCCTTCGCAATATATGGCTTCAAATACCACAAATAAATTTAAATCAATTTTCATCAAATCTCCCCGCTAACCCCAACTCACTATTATGAATATTACATCTAGTATTAATAATAGTATTCTTTATAAGAATATAGATATGTTTTTATTATTCGTATTTTTAATGTAAGTGTTGTGTCTAATATAGTCAAGTAGTATGAATATTATTAACAATAGTCACTTATTCGACTATATGCGCATATTAAAAACACTCGATCTTTAAGATTACCGGTCTTCAATTTATTATTAAATAAAATTTCTAATTAGATATTAATACCATAATTAGTTTAATAAGAATCGCATAACTAAATCACATAACTAAATACCATACTTAAATAACAACTCCCCCATTCAACAACTCTCTCATTTAACAGCTCTTTAATAATAGTTTAAAATTAAACTTGCAAATACAAATGAGAGTGATTATCATTTGGTTTATTGGGAGATGAAACACACCTACCAAATAGGGCAATAAAGTATTGCTTTGAATGGTCTTTGATTATTTTAAAATAGTAAATCAGTGAGGTAGCATAAATGGAACATCAACAATGGCAGTCGCTGCTAAAGCTTGGTAATCATTGCTTTCATGAAAAGGAATGGAGTAAAGCTGAGTGTTTTTATAGCGAAGCATATGACTTATTAGCTTTTTCTTATCGTAATAATCCTATGTGTGCTGACACGTTAATGGCTTGGGTTTGTTCATGTCATAATTTATCTGCACTTTATGAACATCAAGGAAACATCAGTTTAGCATTAAGGTTTTTGATGGTTCCACACGAATACCTGTTAGAAGTAACTAACGCTAAAGTAGATGATGAAGACATTAAGTTGATTGCTTTTAAAGGCCTTTCATTAACACTATCTCCCATACTACTGTTCAACAAAAAGCACGTAATTTGTGATGACTGCATTGACAGGTTTGACTCACTAAAATTACTACTACAGCAGCAAGAAAACGTTATTCATTAATACTAAAAAGGAAAATTAGATGTTTAGGTTATATATCGTCATTTTATTGTTATCAGTTTCTGCTCCAAGCTTTTCGCATGCAGGACATGATCATAGTGATCCTATGGCAGGGCTCATTCATTTACTCTGGGTTGCTCCTCTCGTTATTGGTATAGCTTTAATTATTTATCAATTTACAAAAAAACACGGTTTTTTTAACAAGAAAAAGTAAGGTACGTATAATGATTTTTGATCTATTAACTAAAATTGATACTAAATATCCCTTCGATCAAGCTGTCGCGCATTGTGATATACCTTGTAAAATTTATGATCCTATTACAGCACAACTAGCAGTGCTTACAATGATCAGAATGGTTGATTTGTTAAATGAATTAAAAGACTGTGAATCGTTAACTCTCGAGCAACAAGCGACATTTATTCGTTTAGTTAATGAGAAAGAAGCACATGGAAATAAAGTAAAAGAAGAGATACTTATTATTTGGGGTGATTATATGAAGCAGCCTCAATTAGATAGCCATCAAAACTTGCACGCGTTAACGCATGAAATTATGTTGGCAGCTTCTAAGGCGAAACAAAGCATAAATCGTGAAGCTAGTGTAAAACTATTAGATAAAGTAAATCAGTTTGTTGAAATCTTTTGGGAAACTAAAGGCATTGAAGTTTATCGTGCTATTTGCCCTTATCCACCAGCAGAATCTTTAAGCTACCCTGTACTAAAGTCGATTTAATGGTTGTGCTTAAATTGTTAACTGTAAAAAATAAAAAGAGTGGCAGTTTATCTGCTGAAAAATTAAAACCAGATAATAAAACCCAATGTTTTGGGCTAGTTATAGGGATGTCTAAACTTAAATTGAGTCAATGATGAATCATTCACTCAATTTTGTATTAGCTAAAGCTTATAATTTAACAAATAAGGTATCGCTACCTTGTTATCGTAGAATGCTATTACCGGTTTTTCTTTGTATTCTGCTATTTCAGCCAAAAACACATGATCTTATGCTTACCGTACTTGCTGATGCTTTTTGGCAAGTAGCTGTTTTTGTCGCTTTTACATTAGCTATTTATCATTTATTTGCCAATAAGCTTAGCTGTTTATATGTTAGTAAAGAGGGTGAACGTAAGCCTTTTTATGAAGTGCTAACCGCAAGTGCCATGGGAGTGTTACCTGGGTGTGGTGGTGCCATTATTGTCATTACTCAATTTGTAAAAGGTCAAATGGGCTTTGGATCTGTTGTTGCGGTTTTAACTGCCACAATGGGGGATGCTGCATTTCTTATACTAGCAACAAAGCCTGTAACAGGTTTAATGGTCGTTGCTATATGTTTATGTGTTGGTATTTTATCTGGTGTTATTGTTAATGCAATACATGAGCCTAGCTTTTTACGTCAAACGGTAAAGGAACTAACAATTTCCGAAAAAGCCACCCCTATAGAAAAAGAGTTACCTAAAGCCTTAAAAATACAAGGCCTCTTATGGCAATGGTTGTTAATACCTTGTGTCGTCATTAGTTTTTTATTTGCAGGTCAGGTTGATGTTGCCTCGTTAATTGGCCTGAATAATGTAACATTGCAAATGATAGGGGCAGCTTTATGCTTAGTGTTAATTATATTGTGGGCTATTACTAGCGAAGCCACTAATTTTGAATCAATTGTCGCTGAGGATAAAAAATCCAGGCATGATAAAGTCTTTCAAAAAGTAGCTTTAGATACTAACTTTGTTGTTTGTTGGGTTGTCGTGGCGTTTATCGCTTTTGAATTGGCAATGCTCTATGGCGATTTTCAATTAGCCGCTATATTCATTGAGTACAGTGCGCTCTCGCCACTAATTGGCGTTTTAGTTGGCGTGATCCCTGGTTGTGGCCCTCAAATTATAACAACTTCTTTGTATTTATCTGGCGCTATCCCATTATCAGCACAAATAGGTAATGCTATTAGCAACGATGGCGATGCATTATTCCCTGCTATTGCGTTATCACCACAAGTTGCATTGGTTGCAACTATTTACTCTACTATTCCTGCATTAACGGCTGCTTACGGCTATTATTGGCTATTTGAATAAGTTTATTTAATTCCTTTAGCGTCGACATAAAATTTAATATATGAGTTAGTTTCATATTGCTTATACCGGCTTTAACCCTAAATAACGTGTTAAATCGCTATTGATTCTCATTTTTTATTTCACGAGGTGTTAAAAAATCGCGTTTGTTGCTCATCTCTTATTGGGAACTTATTAAGATGTTCACGATCTAATCGATGTCACCAAAGACCATTTAAGCGAGATTGCTAATGAGTTTGTGTTATTAATACAAGCAGTTCAAAGATTAGGTGTTATAGACAAAGATAAAACGCGCAATACCTTACGATTCATGTACAAATTAGAATTGCAGGCTTGCGTATCTTTACCAAAATGAGTAGTGTTGAACGCCTATTTAAGGTCAAAATTGACAATATTTTTAATCACTACCCATTGTCATTTTTCCTTTAGCTAATTTGTGGAGTTGGTATGAATCATCAAGTGATTTTATTTGATATAAACGAGACTATATTAAACCTAAGTATTTTAAAACCTACATTTAAACAATATTTTGGTGATGAAAATCATATGGATAGATGGTTTTCAATGCTATTGCATTCTTCAACAGTATGTTTAGTCACTGATGTTAAAACAGACTTTAAAAGTTTGGCATTAGCCGCATTAAAATCAATAGCGGGTCGATTAGCACTAACATTGTCTGATGAAGAGTACGCTAACATACTTAATACATTGGCGAGCCTGCCTGCACATAGTGATATAAAACCAGCGTTGGTAAAATTACGTGCGGCTGGCTTTACTCTTATTGCTTTTTCAAACTCTTCATCAAGTTTACTTTCGTCTCAACTAACCAATGCGGGCTTAAATGAATATTTTGATGATGCCATTTCTGTTGAAAGTGCTGGCACGTTCAAGCCGTCTAATAACGCTTATCAGTATGCCGTAAATAAACTGGGTGTGCCTGCTAAGGATATTAGATTAGTTGCCGCACATGATTGGGATACGCATGGCGCATTAAGTGCTGGATTAAAAGCTGCCTTTGTTGACAGGTTTGGAGCACCATATAATCCTTTATATATAACACCAGACATAATAGCGTCTACTATGGAAGGTATTGCCGAGCAAATTATCAAAAGTAAAAGATGATAATTTAATGATTTAGTTGTAGATCAAGCAGCCGTTATAAATTCAAATACACCATTAAAGTAGGATATAAACACTATAGCGCTTTGTGCCCCAAAGCGTGATAGCGCAAAGTTTTTAAATAACTATTTCAGCTGTTTAGAAAATATAAACCGATCCTCATCCTGATAGACAACTATGCCACCAAAGCGTTATCGCCACGACAAAGCGGTCATTTACTCGTTTTCTCAATGAACTAACCAAAGATGCACCTGAAACAAGCACCTTGTGGACGAGTGAGATAGACTAAATCTCCACCATGATTAATCATAATTTGTCTTGATAGGCTCAAACCAATACCTGAACCTTGCTGCTTAGTGGTAAAAAAAGGCACAAAAATCATCTCAATCACATGTTCGGCAATACCTGTACCATTGTCAGCAACTTCAATATAGAGCTGTTGAGCATTATTTTGTGCGACTGTTAATGAGATTTGACTTTGAACTGCAGAGTTTCCTGTAAATTCAGCTGTTGATCACTATGTGATTTTATCGATTCCATAGAATTTTGAATAAGATTTATAAGTACTTGCTCAATTTGAGCACTATCTAACATTACCAATTGTTGATTTTGTATATCAATTGTTAGAGTGGTATTACATTCGGCAAGTTGTTGTCTGTGCAGCACTTCTATTCGCGCTAAAATAGTGGCTAATTGAGTTGGTACTAAAGTTGGCAAAGGTAAGCTGCTAATCTGTCGAAAGCTAGCGATAAACTCACCTAAGTATTGAGTACGAGTAGCTAATGTATTCAGTGCTAAGGTTAAATCTTGTTTGTTTTCTTCATCGATAAAGTGCAGACTTTTTGGTATCAGCCCCTGACAAGTTTGTGCAAGTGAAGCTAACGGAGTTATGGTATTAGCAACTTCATGAGTAAGTACGTGAGTGAGCCGTTTATAAGCTTGCTGCTCTTTATTTAACAACAATTCATGAATTGATTGTAACGTGACAATTTTACGCGTTTGTCCTTGAATTTCAGCAATACTCACTTGTAAGGTTAACGTATCTTGCTGCTCGCCATGTAACCATTGTACGTGCTATTGACCATAGAGCAGAGCATTTACCTCAACAACTTTCAGGCGGTCAACAACAACGTGTGGCCGTTGCACGTGCTTTAGTTGGTAATCCAAAACTGATTTTAGCAGATGAGCCTACGGGTAACTTAGACTCAAAAAATGGTGATAATGTGATGGCAATGTTACGTGAGCTAAATAAAGCAGGCACCACGGTAATTATGGTTACTCACTCAGAGAAAGAAGGGAGTTATGCCGATCGCATAGTGCGATTATTAGATGGTCAAATCATAGTAGACAAAGCAAACCAAGTAATTAAACCATCAAGTGAGGTTGCTTAACATGATCGTTAATTATTTGGTCAGCGCACACAGGGCAATAAAAAAAGACAAACGACATTTTTTTCTTAATGTTATTGGCTTTAGCATAGGTATTGCTGCTGCAATTTTAATTGCATTATTTGCCGAACATGAATTGTCTTATGATAAACATCAGCCAGACAGTGAACGTGTATTCCTTGCGCACACTGATTATACCTCAGTAGTATTACAGGCCATTGCACCGAGTAGTTATGAAAATGCTGATTCGTTTAAAAATCATAGTCAGGTAGAAGATATATTTAAACTATCAGAGACGGGGTCCCTTAGTCACATGGGGGCAGAGGTGAGCAAACTAATAAAAATAAACGGAAATGAATATCGGCTGAACAATTTTTATACTGCAACCGCTAACATTCTCGATTTTATTGCTTTATATAGTATTGCCGGATATATCACTCAGGCCTTAAACCAGCCAAATTAATTGGTTGTAAGTAAATCTGAGGCAATACGCTTGTTTGGCGAGTCACAGGTGGTTGGTCGTACCTTAATACATGAACAAGGCCAATATCGTATTGGTGCGGTTTTTGATGATTTACCACAAAATACTCATGTGAAGTTTGATAGCTTAATTCGTATGACAGATAAGGTTGCTAAGAAGGGGAGTGGTTATACTTATTATAAGCTTTTAGCCAATACAGACATAGAAAATTTTGAACAACAGTTAACCACCGAGCTTCATAAATTATGGGGTCAAGCAGTCCCACCCACGATTACCATCGCATTAATTAACATGGAGGGTATTCACTTAGAAGGTACTGGGCCAATTTCGATGAAAAAAGGTGGTTCATCAACGGTTTTACAAATTTGCATAGCGTTAAGTTTTATTTTAATCCTGATTGCCAGTATTAATTTTATCAACCTCAATATAGCGCAATCGGCTAAGCGTGCTAAAGAAGTAGGTGTTCGTAAAGCGTTAGGGGCTACTAAAAGTCAATTAGTTAGCCAGTTTCTCACCGAGTCTTTGTTGGTGGTAGCATTGGCAGGACTAATGGCGTTGACTATGGTCGAAATAAGTTTACCTGCGTTTAATCTTATGATGGATAGGCAATTGAGTTTAGTTTATGGCTCTGAATTTATGCAAATCACTTGCGCCATTATTTTTGTCGTGGGATTGTTATCAGGACTATATCCTGCGTTATTTATGGCTTCTTTTAGCGCTAAACGTGTACTCAGTGGTGATTTAGTCCGTGGCGGTGCGGCTATTTTTGTCCGTAAGCTAACCCTGTGCTTACAAGGTGTTTTATCTGTCGGTTTAATTATTGCGGCGTTTTCTTTATATCAGCAGATGAACCTGATAGATAACCTAGCGGTAGGCTATGAGAAATCATCACGTTTGATAGTAAAGAACCTACCGTCTGAAGCCTTGCATATACAAGATGGTAATCATTTGTTTGCAGAAATTAGAAAGTTACCTGGCGTTGAGCAAGTCACATTTACTAATACCGACCTGACAAATGATATGGTTGGAGATTTTCATTTTTCTTGGCCAAATGGTAAAAAAATAGACAGCGTTCAACCGACAGTAAATAGCGGTTATTATGCGGCTGAAACCTTAGGACTGACACTGCTTGCCGGCCGAGATTTTTCGCCAAAATTTAGTGGTGATTGGTATCAAGGTGATGAAAAAACAAACAAAGGCACTATCGGGGTATTGGTCAGTCGTCGCATGGTGGAATTAGCCGGTTATCCAACACCAGAATCTGCTATTGGTCTAACATTGACAGTGTTTAATAATTTGACCGCAACAGTCGTTGGCGTTATTGAAGATGTAAAAATTGGTTCGGCTCGGCAACAGGCGAGGCGCTGCCCGTTTCCTTTAACTTAGGTTTTAATCCTAACGCTACTAAAAATCATATTATTATTAAGTCAAACAATGCCAATATGGCTGAGCTAAGCAAGCTAGTTCGTCAGCTATTACAGAAAAGATTACATTTAAGTGACGTACAAATAAGCACAGTCGCTAATGATTACGCCTATGTCCATAAAGACGAACACCAAGCATTAAAGATGGTGAGCATTTTTAGCTTGTTGGTTATTTTCTTAACGTGTTTAGGTACCTTTGGTTTGGCCTCTTTCGCTGCCCGGCGTCGACAAAAAGAAGTTGCCATTCGTAAAGTACTAGGTTCATCACGTTTTGCCATTATAAATTTGTTAGCTAAAGAGTTTTTGTTGATAATAGCAATAAGTATTGTCATCGCCTATCCCCTGAGTTATTGGCTGATAGGTGACTGGTTAGCCCATTTTAATGATCGTATCGAACAGACAGTTTGGGTTTATCTGTTTGCCGCCGCCATTATCACGATGCTTACTTGGTTTACCGTAGCAAGCATTGCTTTTAAGGCGGCTAGCACTCGACCATCACTTATACTACGTGATGAATAGTCATTTTAGTAATGCAAATTTCTGTTTGTCAGTCAAAAGTGTTCGGCTGATAACAGCGCATGACTGGCTCCTGAGCCACCAAAGCAGACATTAGAATCTATGATATGAAAATCATTTAGTCGTTATAAGCTGACCCGTCTAATGATCAACACCATGCTATATAAATATACGTTGCTTCAAGTGTTTACATTGAATTCGTTTAATAATACCCTATCGGTAATGGAATCAACTTAAACGGAAATTACAATGTCTTGGACAAAACTCAATGAAAGTATTAACGCTAATTCACTTATGGCATTAGATGCCAATACCTGTCGCGATTATGGAGTAAAGTTAGGTCTTAACTTTCCCTTTCATAAAGTTAAATTTACCTGCCAAGCCTTAGCTATGCTCGCCCAGCTAAACGATTACGACCAACAGTTGGTGGTAAAAGACATAGAGCAAATTTGCGCCCACCCTAACGCTAAACACTCTATAAAACACAGCATTAACCCCCTACATCGTTTATGGCGCACTAAATACCCTTTTCAAAATTACCATTATTTAATTACATACATCTTACAAGATAATAAAATCAATATTGAAGACATTCTCTTTGATAAGCAATTACAGGGAGTAAAAGGTACCTCATCGGCTGAGCGAACTATGCTTTATGAAGTAAAACGTGTAGGCTCAGCAACGTATAATAAAGCCAAGAAGAAAGATGAAATAGATGAATTAACAGAGGCATGGAGTAATGCCCCTCAAGCAACCACGCAAGTGAACACAGTACATGCCGCAGTGAACGGCATGAAAAATGATTTAACTAAGGCTGCATGGTTAATGGGTACCCATGTAGATGTTGCTTACCCAGGCGGTATAAAAGCCTATACCTTGTTTCATAACCCTAGCGATAATTTTGCCTTAGACGCTGTAGAATGTGGCTTTGACAATCGCCAAAACCAAACATCGCATAATGCCCAGCACCTAGCGGCTGTGTTAGCACAAAACAGCCAACAAGGTAAAAAGGTAAAATGGGTGGCACATAGCCAAGGCGCTATTATATTTTGCTCTGCGTTAGAACAATACCGTATTAAGTACGGCAAGCCGTTAACCACACAGGAACTTGCCATACATGGCTCTGGCGCTAATCTTGACCGACTTAAAAGTGCCGCGTCCAACGCAGGCATGACCATTGTCAATATACGTAATAATCCTTACGACTTTGTCCCTAACCTTATGGGTCACAACGACACCTCGGGCAGTAGCTTAGCTCGTTCAATGAGCTTTATGAAAATAGCGATAAGAGGTAGTGTCGGGGGTAGCCCACACACCTTACCGTTTTTAGGGCTTAAAACCTACGCAACGCAATTACAACTTTCAGGCGACAAGAACAAAGCAACCAAAGTAAGAAAATTCATAAAAACTCTACCTAAAGGTGATAGCCGACTGTGATGAACCTGTTCAAACTCATTAAAGCTTATTGGCGAGGTTTTGTTGGTGGTCCTGATTTTAACCGCGACATTTGCCATCGCTTTATGTTAGAGGATAAACAATTAACTATTAAAGTGCCCGACAGTAATGTAGTTGCTGAATACAGCCCTAATAAAGTTAAAATTCCACATACCTCAAGCCAATGGTTTACTAAACGGGCAAAAACATATCGCCAACACTGTTTTGTACAGATGATGACTGAAAATTGGATGTACATGCCGCCTATCGCTTTATTTCCCAGCAGTGAATACGGCATGTTCAGTTGTCAATTACGTATTAAACAAGTCAACACTATCAACGTATTAGATAAAACGGTCTTATCACGTTATGTCACGCAAGCATATGACGATTTTCATAACGGTCCTGATGGCACTAATACTGAACTTCGCCGTAGAGTTGTCGAACAATCGAGTAAAATGGCAAGGCCATATAAGCCTGAACAATTAGAAGAAGAAGTAGCCGAACACATAGAGCTTCAAGGCAACCCGCCATTAGCACCCGCTATAATTAAAAACTTTAACCAATTAGCTTGGGTATTTTATCGAGAAATTAAAAATAATCACAAATCCCACAACGATTTCTATTGTTTACCTTTAAGTAAACGCAGCTTTTTAGAAGTCAAATTTAGTCACCGCGTTGACCTATCTAATAAACATAAAAAATGGGCTAAACATGCGTTTGCATCACAAGAACGAATTATGGCGTCTATTTACCTTGATGATGCACCGTTAACGCAAGAACCTTTAATAGGGTAAACATAGAAAAAATGGTTCAGTGATTGCATCGGAATAACTAAAAACTATGAAAAACCTGTTCAAACTCATTAAAGCTTATTGGCGGACCTGATTTTAACTGTTGCATCACATATCGCTTTATAATTTAAAGTAAATGCCTATATTTGAATTCAATCAGTTTTACGTTGAGCTAATTCTTTTATCCATTGATGCTTATCGAGGTGGTTTTGACTCGTAATAAACGACTGCATTAGGCTCAATTAACATCAAGTGATGGAAGCTCAACGACAGCTTTGAGCTTAAACCAGTCACATAAGTGAGAAGAACATGCTGGCCAATATTGAGCTAAATATGCTCATGAATTTGCAAAGGCTTAATGTCAGCTTATGGCTAAGATTTTACTGTTGGATCATTAATTCCGTATATTTGTATCCTGTTAATTCTTTAATCACCTTCGTCACATAAATCAAAAGGCCAACTAGCATTAACATTGACGGTATGGCAATAACGGGATAGCTCATTAATGTCATATGACCAAGCTCTTCGTTAAACATAGCCGTACCCGCAGGGCTTTTAACAAGCCATTTTGCCAGCCAATAGTTCATAATTGAGGAAAAAACAAAGGTTAATGCCAACAAATGATTGGCAAATGCCATCCTAGTAACAAATTCATTCATTTTCCCTAAGTCACTTAATTTGTTGTAGACCTTATCTACATTAATTATAGATTCATTTAACAGTAATTTTGCGATTAAAGGCTTGCCATATATACCAGAGAAAACCACAAATACTGCAATTAACCCAGGAATAGAAGCCTCTTTAATGGCTAACCACTCAACACTCAATTCAAATAGTGCAATACCACCTGTTAACAAAACACTAAAAAAGCCAAACACCGATATAAAGTTGGTTTCTTTCGTTCTGGCATAATCATAGATGGCATAACCTATGGGAAATGATAGTGCGACAATCAACCCAAGCACCACACCTAAATATTCAGGTCCTGAAAATTTCATTAATAACCACGAAGGCAACGCAACATTAAATATTATTTCCAATAAAGGTTTGTTTTTAGGTTTTTCTGAACTCATTAATCAGTCTCTCTTTATTTATTGTCTGTTCTTTCTAAGCTATAGCTTTAAGTTTCTGAATTGACATAATAAAATACTTATGAATTAACACAAAGAATTCATTATTATTTAAATGTAAGAATTCATACACTAGGTTGCAATGAGTTTGCTGGTATTAAGGAATGTAAGAGTAAATATACTTGTTTCGGGGGAGTAGCCCTTTGCTCCAAGAGTAAAGTGTTATGTGAGCAACACTAATTGCGGCTTCAGTTTCTGTGACTGTAGAAAATGAAACGTTTTATGTATGCTCACCGGCTGCGAGATTATTTAGTGGTGTTTTTTCGTCATAAATGAAGAGCGCTATTGACGTTTAAAAGTAGTATTTATTGGTAAGTTTAATGCTTCAGCAATACCTTTCCATGAAACATATTTAAAATTGGTACTCTCTCGTTTTACACCTGATTTAGTCGATGACCCTTTTGGTGGTTTATTATCACCGTCTTGCATAACTAAAACACCTTGGCTAAATTCTTTGCCAAAATTAGCGTTTACTACCATCATGCCATCAGTTTCATCTACGCCATCAATATTGCCATCGCCAACAGTAAATGAATTAATGTATTCATAAGGTGCCGTTCGATTAAATAACGCAATGGTATTATCACCTTGGCTTGAAGCAAGTAAATAGCCTTTACCGTTGCCACCATCATAAATGGTTAAACCTTCAACATCGGCGATAAGGTGGTCATTACCGTAGTCATTATCTTTACTGGTATCGAGCTTACAAATATATTCGTCTTCGGCGTCACTCCATTTGCGACTGTAAGGCACGCCATAAGCATTTACTTTAGAAATAAGTTGCCATTTTTGGCTATTAGCAGCATCACTAAGGCTTACTTTCCAAATACCCACATCTTCTTGGGCAAGGAATAGGGCATTATTGTCAACATCTGCAACCATACCTTCTAAATGAGGATGTTCGCCATCTTCATCTGAACAAGGAGTCCATAGGCTATTATCAGGTAATAGAAATTTTTCAGGAAAATCTAAGTTTGCTATATTTTTATAACTGATCGTGCCGTTACCATTATCGAAAACTTCCAATTGGGCAACACGGGTTTCACTATTTTGGGTAACAAAAGCCATGGTTTTATCGGTTTTAGCTGTCGCTAAACCATAAGCCGTGTTGCCCTTATTAATTTTTTTTTGATTTTTAGTGAAAATCAAAGGTGCTGTTGGCGCTGTTACATAAGTGAGTAACTTATCAGCATTAACATTAATGGTATAAATAGCCAATTTGTCTAAACCACGATCGGACAGTAAAACTAAATCGACACTTTTACCATCTAAATTAAAGTCATAAACAATCTCAACATTGTTAAGTCTGCCAGCTTTATTTTTACATTTTTTCACCGAACTTTCACACGCTGGAGCAGGTTCAGGTTTAATAAATTGTAAAAGTTCGCCTCGCATGTTGTAAACATCAATGCCACCTTTTTTAAGGGCAGTAACAACTAGACTTTTACTTTTATCTGTTGGATGAACCCAAATGGCCGGATCATCAACATCAGTAAAGTTACCTTGAGCATCGCTATAATGTGAGCGTGTTTCTATGGCTGGTATAACAGTGGTAATATTCTTGGCAGGTTGCGCAACGCTGATAATCGAGGTGGTTATTAAAGTTAAAGCCATTGGTATTAAAGTAATTGATTTCATTTTGTGTACTCCTAATTATTAACTGTTAATAAGTGTACCTAATGCGTTATAAAGTGAAGATGAACCTAAGATTAACTTTTATTAATAAAGATGAATACTAATATAACATGTTGTTTTATAGTGATTTAAAAGGCTTGTGCAATGTAGTACTGTAGTAGTCATGGAGCATTAAGCTTAGCTTATGTAGCTGCAGGGCGCTTAATTGGTTACTTTGAACCACATATGAATATTTGGGATTGTGCAGCAGGGTGTTTATTAATAGAAGAGGCTGGCGGAAAAGCGAACAAGATTTTTGCAGGAGATAACTATTTTAAATAATGGAACCCAGTTATTGCTGCTGCAAGTGGTGTTTATGATGATTTAGTCGCTATCATTAACAATAATTAATGTTACGTAAATATTGCCTTTAATAAGAGGAAGGTAAACTGTTACTATTCCAATCAGAGGACAATATTATGAAACGTTTAAACTCACTAATCTCAATCACTTTAGCTACTTTAATTACAGCCGGAACAATCTCATCTAGTTGGGCTGGCTCAGATAAAGAAGAATTAGCAGTCGCTAAATCGATAATTGACAAGTCAGGTATTACTGCCCAAAAAGTTATTAGAAAAGTTCAACAAGAATATAATGGCGTTATTTATAGCTATGATCTTGATGACGATAAAAATAATGTTTATTTTCACGAAATTAAATTGATAGATATTGAAGCAGATAAAAAAATAAAACTGATAATTTCTATTCAAACTGGTGAAGTGGTTGAAAAAGAATGGAATCGATTATTTTCATGGTTCTTCGAAGATGATCGTATTGTGACTGCTAGAAAGTTAGCAACAATGAAATACTCTATTCTGGATGCTATTGACGCGATAAAACTTGATGAATCTGCATTATTACAAGAAATAGAAGTCGAAGATAAACAAGGCGTATTATTTTTTGAGCTAGAAACAATCGACAGTGATGGTGAAAAAGATTGGCTGGTAGATGCTAATAATAATCAAATCATCCCTGTATTTAAGAAGTAGGTTTAGTACATGAAATTACTGGTTATTGAAGATGATAAGACAACCCTTGAATATATTAAAAAAGGTTTTGTTGAACAAGGAAATGTAGTTGATACCGCAGAAAACGGACCTGACGGTCTTTTCTTTGCCACAAGTAATAGTTATGACCTTGTTGTACTTGACCGTATGTTGCCGAAAATGGATGGTTTAGCATTATTATCGGCAATGCGTGCGGCGAATATCAATACACCAGTAATTATTTTAAGTGCATTAGGTCATGTAGATGAGAGAATTAAAGGTTTGCAGGCGGGAGGCGATGATTATTTAACTAAACCATTCTCTTTTCAAGAATTGTATATCCGAGCAAGTATTCTGGTTGAACGCCATCGTGCATCATCACAAGCAAATGGTCCTGCAACAGAGCTTACCATTGATAATTTAGTAATGGACTTGGTAGGTCATAAAGTCGTTAGAGATGGTAAAGAGCTAACGATACAGCCTAAGGAATTTCAATTATTACGCTATTTACTTGAGCATCAAGGTCAGGTGGTTTCAAGAACATTATTGTTTGAATCAGTTTGGGATTATCATTTTGATCCCAAGACCAATGTCATTGATGTTCATGTAGCAAAGTTAAGAAAAAAACTGGAAGAAAACGGTCAGTCTCAACTCATACATACTGTTCGAGGAGCCGGGTATGTGGTTAGAACGATTTAAAGTTTTTACCCGAACCTCGATTTGGCGCTTCACCCTAATTTTTACCTTTATTGTTTTACTTATTTGTTCAAGTATTTTAGCGCTTGTTTATCAATTTACCGTGGGTGAACAAAAGCGCCAAATAGCAACACAAGTCACCATTGCCGCACAAGGGTTTTCAGATCTTTCACATAGTCCAAGTATGACTAAAGCCGACTTTCAAACAGCGATACAACAGCGAATTGATAGAAGTGGTGCAATTATTTTGGTATTAAGGAATGATGATAACGTTATTGGTAACCTAAGCAGTTTGCCAAAAAATTTAGCACAATTCCCATCGTTACAACACTTCCCAATAGCTGTTGTGAATCACTTAGGTGAAACAACCGTTGAAATAGTATTAGGCACCAATTTAGAGACACGATTTGGTAGTTTATCAATGGCATTATTTGATAATAACTATCAGGTCCTTGAAAGCCGTTTTATAACGGCAAGCGTTGGCGCTTTATTATTTGCCTTGGTCGTTACACTTATTTCAGGTTTTTTATTAAACCGACGAGTGCTCTCAAGAGTGAAACAGATAGGCGAACTGACAGCTAATGTAAAAGCGGGACGGCTAAAATCAAGACTGCCTCTCAGTACCAAGCAAGATGAATTTGACATGATTGTCGATCAAATTAATCAAATGTTAGATGAAATTGATGATTTAATTAATTCAGTCGCACAAGTAACAGACAATGTAGCTCATGATTTACGTACACCGTTATCTCGCATCCGTATTTCTGTTGAAGATAGCTTAACAGCATTTGATGAAAACAGCGCAGATGCACAATGGCGTATAGCATTGTTAGACGAAATAGATCAGATAATAGACACATTTAATGCCATGTTAGAATTATCACGATTAGAAAAAGGTGTCCAAAAAAGTACATTTAAGACTGTAAATATTGAAACACTTTGTGAAGATGTTATCGACTTAGCGACGCCACTTGCTGAAGAAAAAAATCAAAAACTGACATTGAATATAACAATAGATGAGGAATCTTCTTTATCAAGGGTTAAAGGGGAGCCAAACCTTTTATTTCGCGCTATTTTTAATGTTGTCGATAATGCTATTAAATATACCCAAGCAGCAGGGAATATTGCGTTAACATACCATATTTCATCACAACAAACTGACATTGTTGTTTGCGACAATGGACCTGGAATTGCTGAAGAGCATTATGATGCGGTGTTTCGACGACTTTACCAAGTAGACTCTAGCCGGCAAGGGGATGGCTTTGGTTTAGGACTCCCTATTGTTAAAGCCATTATAGAACTTCACGGAGGTTCTATATCTATGTCGTCATCTAATCCTGGGTTAACGGTTTCTATTACACTTAAGCATTAAGTCACTGTGCAATGAATAAGTTATTTTAAACTTATGCATTCTAAACTCAGGCTTAAAGGAATATTTAGGTCAAAGGAGAAGACCAATGACCTCAAAACCTATTTATAAAAGCTTTTTGTACATTAGGTTTCTAAAAACTTAACCCACGGCTGCGTTTGTTCAAACAATGTAAGTATTAGCTTTGTACAGACAAGTAAAGGTACTGCAATCAATAATCCAATCAAACCCCATAACCAACCTATTATCAATAGCCAAACAATAATGATAAAAGGGTTAACGCGCATATTTTTAGCTAAAACCAAAGGTGTTATAAATTGTGATTCAAGTATATTAAGTAATAATACGCTACAAACAACTACCAATACATTAATATCAGCTCCCCATTGAACTGCACTTGCAAGTGTAATTGCGCCTAAGGCAAATGCAGGGCCAACGTATGGAATAAAATTAACAAAGCCGACAATTAGCCCCCACAATAAAGCATCTTCTAACCCCATAAAGGTAAATAATAGCATTGCTATTACACTAAGGAATAAGTTAATTAAACTAACGGTTAATATATATCGAGAAAGTTGTTGTTGCATATCAAGCACAAACTTAAATGCTTTTTCTTGCCTATTCTCCATAACAAAAAGATGAACATAGTGTCTAAAAAGTTTGGGAGAGAATACCAACGTAAATAAAACTAAGATAATTGCAGTGATAAGTTGTATCAGTGCAAAAGGAGCTAAGACCATGAATTCAGCAGCAAAAGAAAATAATGATTCCTTTAATTGAGTTTGAATAATAGATTTATTTTCAGCGTTGTTTCCAGTCTTTGGTTTTTCTTTAAACCATGAAAACCAGTTATCACTTTTCGATTGGCTATCTTCTACATTATCTGTACTTTTAGTGTCGATAATATTTTGATACTCATCTAGTTTTTCTGATATTTGAGTAGAAACTTGGGGAAGCATCTTTGTCCATTTAGTGACGGGTTCTTCTAATTGAATTACTAATGCACTGGTAGGTACAATTAAGCAACTTAAGAGGAATATAGCCCCCAACACTCTTGGAACGTGTAAACGCTCTAAAGCATTAACCCCGGAACTTAATAATAATGATATTAAAGCTGTAGCGACTAACAGCAGAATTAACTCTTGTGCAAAATATGCGGTATAAACAACGGCGAGAACTGTTAGCGTAATATGACAGACTAAGCTTTTATTTATAGTTTTTGTTTCTTGCGAGATTGATGTCAATGATATTCCAACCTTATATTTAGGTGATTAATTAAATGAGTAATTTTAACGATTATTGGGTTATATTTTCCTACTTACATTATTCACCTGGCTCAGGCACATTATGATGACTAACACTTTCTGCTTGCGTAATATCTTTTGTTCTTTTTATATCTTCAGGCTCAGCAGTAATTCCTTTTTGTTTTTTGTTAGGATTATATGAGAGTGTTGTGAGTAGCGGAAAGTGATCTGAGCCTATAGAGGGTAACCGCTTAATTTTAGTTAACGAGAAGTGCTGACTATGAAATATATGATCTAAAGGCCATCGTGCAAATATATATGATGTATGAAAAGTATTAAACATACCTCTACCTATACGAGGATCTAACAAACCACTTATTTTTCTAAAAAGGCGAGTTGTAGATGACCAAGCTACGTCATTAAGATCGCCTGAAACTATAACCGGCTGATCAGTTTTAGCAATGCTCTCTGCTACCATTATCAATTCAGCATCACGCTCTGAAGAACGTTCATTTTCTGTTGGACTTGGTGGTGCTGGATGAAGAAAGTGAGCACGGACTTTAACACCATTCTTTAGCGTAATTGAGGCATGCATTGACGGAATATCTTGTTCAACAAGATACTTAGTTTCTTGTTCTTCTAAAGGAAATTTAGAAAAAACGTGCATGCCATATAAATTATCTAAAGGGCAATTAATGGTATAAGGCATTTCATCCTTTAAAGTACTCAGAGCGTTTTCCCACCATATATCAGTTTCTAAGGTAACAAGTACATCAGGGTTGTGAAGCTTAACTAATGCTATTAACGCATTAGCATCTCTATTCGTCATAAGGACATTAAAATTAAGAATTGTTAATTGATTTTTTTCACAACTTTCTTTTGATGACTCGACTTCTTTATGCCAAAACCTTGTGTAAGGTAAAACCCACCATAATTGCCAAGCCATTGAAAATATTGTTAGGGTAAAGCAGACAAAGAACAATGTAGAGGGGGGTTGCATAAAAATTAGTTGGCTTATTAGTAAGGTTAAACCATAAATAATAAATTGTAATCGAGGAAAGTCGAAAGCTCTTAGAAGCCAATGAGAACAACGCGATAAAGGTACAACTGTTGCGATAACAAGTAAAAATGTTAGGGTCGTTATTAGGGAAAGCATTTTATATCCTAATTATTGGGTTTTATTTTTATAATGAAGAGGGAAATTTCATAAAACATTTATCTGTCATTTATTGAATACTGCAAGCAAGTCTACCTTAAGTAAGCACTGATATTTTTTATCATACCTGAAATAGAAACAGTAATCGTGGGTAAATATTTTTTACTCGCTTCTAAGTGATGCTTTTAAATAAAGTTAACTTTACATATTTTTGTCATTATATTGTTATTTTTCTCATGGTTCATGTTCCCATGTAGAAATTACTTCAAACTTACATTTAGATGCTGATGGTAATACGGGTAAAGGTGCAATAAGAGTCACAATAATATTATCTTTTTTGAAAAATATTCAATTTGCTTTGTAAATATTTCACTAACAGTGATCATAAAATAAAGTAAGTTTACTAAGTGTATGATTTATAATGGTTAAGTTTTTGGTTTGATAGTTGCATTAGTATAGTGAGAGCAATGAGAATTGCATCGTTCTATTAAACTACAGAAGGAAATTTACTATGTCAGCGACTAAAAAAGCAGTTAGTACTCCAGCTAAAAAAACGATACAAGAAGATCATTCAGTGACTGATAAATTACAAGATTCATTACATCATTCGGTCGATGTTTTAGCTGAAAAAGTAGGTTCAGCGGAAGAATCTATACGTGAGACAGCACATAACAGCTCTGAAACATTAGTAAAAAAACAAAGTGAAATAGAAGAAAAGTGGAATAAGTCAGCTGTTAAAAAGTATGCAGTTGAAAACCCTGTAGCTTCTGCTGGTATTGCATTTTCAGTTGGGCTATTGGTTTCGAGTTTTTTAAAAAGAAAATAATAGAGGCATAAACTAGCATGAAAACTCCAGAGCAAGAGGGCGTTTTCAAACAGCACCCTCACGAAGAAGCAAGCGCACAATCAGCGTCATTCACCAAAACATACGAAAGTATTGAAGCGTTATTTGGAAGTAAAATTGCAAGACTAATCGCGTCTAAAAACCTTGTAGTTGCTGAGGCTAAACTTAGCCTCAGTGCTATTTTATTGTCTTTTGCTATTAGCTTAATACTTGTTGTGATAGCCGCAGTAATATGGATATTGTTAAATATTAGCGCAGGCTTAATGGTTTATGAACTGATTCACTCTATTAGTATCTCTATAATAACCTTACTAATAATCAATGCTTTACTTGGTTTATGGTTATTTAAACAATTAAAATCTGTATGGGAATTAGTCGGTTTTTATTCAACCGTTACAGATATTATAGAAGGGGAATAGTATGAAATTTATCCTCAAAAACGAAATTAAAAAAGTTGAAGAAACTCAACAAATTTATGCAGCTGCGTCAGCATTAGACAAGCACAATAGTTTATCGGTAAAATCTAATATGAAAACTTTATTAGCATCAGAAAAAGGACTTGCTGCATCATTTGGTGCTGGTTTAGCTAAAGGATTATTAAATGATAGTAATAATGCTGCACATAGTTCGTCAAAGTCTGAATGGACAACCTTACTAAATATTTTATTTAAATTACAATAATCATTACTTAATATCTTACCTTGTAGGGAATCTGTATCGCAAATTATCGATTCTATGATTCTTGCATAACTTTATTATTAATACCAATCTCACTAACTATGTGATCATTTCTACTGGTTAAAACAACCAACGACTGCGTTATTTATTTAATAATTAGAACAACTAGTTATTAAAATAAATGCCTTGTATTTGGTAGTTTTCCCTGCATATAAAGTAGAACACTTAATTAATGAAACTGGTATAACCTCCTTTTATTCTTAAGAAAACTCTTAAGAATAAATTATTTTTACAGCGCATATCATTCTTAGATATTGTATTAGAGGTAGGGTAATTAGGTGTGTCGTAAAGAAGCACCAGTTACAAATGAACTCCTTATAAAATTAGCCAATAAAGCTGGTTACTCCCCATATCAATATTATAAATATAGTTAAGGTAATCATTGTTTTAGCTTTATGCTTTCGGATCATTTGTTCAGCTTTGTCACCTGCATAATAAACTATAATGGCTAAACCGAAATAACGGATAGAACGCGAAATAGTTGCCGCGATTAAGAAGAGCGTAAGTGAGTATTTAGTTGCACCTGCAGCAAGCATCGCAATTTGAAATGGCACCGGCACAATGCCCAAGGTTATGACAAACCAAAAACCTTGGTTTTGCATTTTTTGCTTAATATTCTCAAATTGCTCGGGAGTTGAAAATGTACTTATAATCCAATCACCAACGGCGTCGAATAAAAAATAGCCCATAGCATAACCAAATAAGGCACCAATAACGCAGCCTACTGTAGCCATAAGGGCAATAAGCCAAAGCTTTTCTCGACGTGCCTGCATTAAAGGTACTAAAACAGCTTCTAAAGGTATGGGTACTATGGTTGACTCTAAAAAAGATGCGGTAGTAATACTACTAAGCATATATTTAGACTCGACGAATCGATGCGTTTTTTTCTTAATCTTTTCTTGGATGCCCATAGTACTTCCTTTAATACGTCCCTTTGGTAAGAATAATGGTGATTATTTGATATTTCCGTTAGTAAGGATATTAGTCGTCTATTAGCCAATCATTCTTCACCTATCATCTAATATTACTCAGTTCACTTAAGCTTTAAGTTAGCATAAGCGCTATCTTATGGTTGGTATTGCAAACGATAATAAAGTTAAGTGCTAACAGTATGATTATTTGTTAAGTGTAAAAACAAGCCCAATGCACTTAACAAAAGAGCCGTACAAGATATTACCGCTACTGGGTAATATAGATTGCCGGCGAGATCTAATTGACTATATTTTATAACCATAATTAACCCCTCAAGTGATAATGCAACACATACTGTACCTATAAACCTAGGCATTGTTCTTCTTAATGTAGCAATAGTATCATCTTCGTGCTCGTCTTCTTTATTGCTGGAATACTCTTTATTAATAACAAGTGCAAGCTCAAAAACAGCTAAACCTATTACACCAGTATTGATACTACTTAAAAATATTTGCATTATGTCGACATCACTTGCAATGCCTTCAAATACACTAACGACTAAGGATATTAAAATGGCAGCGGCTAATCCTAAAAAAATTAGTGTAAATGATAGAGCAAAAATTTTTCTTATGAGTAAGTGCAGGGTGTTGTTCATTAATTTGTATTCCTACTTATAAGCAGATAGCATTTAATTATTAAATATTATGATCAAAAAAATACTGCTACGTATAAGTAACAGTATTTATAGTTAGGATTAAAAACTAACAGTTTTTGTCTTTAGTACCCATTTCATCTTTTACATTTTCACAGGCATCTTCAATAGCATTACCGGTATCAGATATTACTTCATCAACATTTTCACCTGCATTTTCTGCGTGGTTGTCTGCACAAGCAGCTAAATTTAAACTAGCAATAAGCGTTAATACGAGTAATGATTTGTTTTTGTTTATATTCATAATTATTCTCCGTTAAAAATAAAACTGTTTGTAATGTCTTTAAATTATTGTGTTCACAACTTTCTTTAGGGTCTAGGGGCTTTTCCTCGTAACGCATTGGCAATTAATGAAATAACCAATAATACGATAAAAATAAAAAATATAATTTTTGCCATTCCCGCGGCTGCACCAGCTATACCACCAAAACCGAATATTGCTGCAATG
Organism: Colwellia sp. 20A7; assembly: GCF_009832865.1. Lineage (NCBI taxonomy): Bacteria > Pseudomonadati > Pseudomonadota > Gammaproteobacteria > Alteromonadales > Colwelliaceae > Colwellia > Colwellia sp. 20A7. Next base: position 1,892,632 of record NZ_CP047130.1, read on the forward strand.
ATCGCTATAACAAAAAAAGTTACTGCCCAATTCAACATGTCTGCCTCCTATTGATTTGTGAAATAAGATATTCATTATATACAATGCGACAGTTGTGCCAGTTTTTAAGTGTTTGTTATTAATTGTTTTATTTCTATATCTTGAAGATTTAGATTGAGTCGTCAGTAATTATTACAGGGTAGGAATGTATAATTTGCAGAGTAGTGTTAGAAAGTAGTGTTTGAAGGCAAGGTAAGAAAGTTAGGTATTTCGAGTTATACCAGTTTCATTAATTAAGTGAACAAATTTATACGTAGAAAAAATTGCCAAATACAAGGCATTTATTTCAATAACTAGTTGTTCTAATTATTAAATAAATAACGATGTAGTTGGTGATTTTAGCAAGTAGAAATGATCACATAGTTAGTGAGATTGGTATTAAAGCGGGTTCTTGCATAACTTTATGCAGACAAGAGGTGTAGATAAAAGATAAATGAAGGTTAGTTCTAGTTGATGTCGATTTTATTACTACTGATCATTAAAAAATATAAATATTAAAGCATTTGATAGAGCTATTTAAAATTGTATTTAATTAATTTGTATTGAGTGAGATTAGGTTGAACAGGATTTACTTGAATTAAAAATGGTGGACGATACTGGGCTTGAACGAGTGACACGGTGCGGACTGTAAAGAGTAGAAGGTGTTTTCACAATCGAGCTAATCGTTAGTAGTTATCAGAAATGATATTGAACAGGATTTACTTGAATTTATAATGGTGGATGATACTGGGTTTTAACTAGTGACATGGTGCGGAATGTAAAGAGTAGAAGGTGATTTTTACTATTCTGGATATAAAATAATTATTTAAAAATGGTGGACGATACTGGGCTTGAACTAGTGATCTGGTGCGGACTGTAAAGAGTAGAAGGTGTTTTCACAATTGAGCAAATCGTTCATAGTTATCAGAAATGATATGAACTTTAGTTTTTAGTTTTAGACTTGGTTTTATAATTTAATATAATGATGGGCGATACTGTGCTTGAGCTAGTGACACGGTGCGGGATGTAAAGAGTAGAAGGTGTTTTCACAATTGAGTAAATCGTTCATAGTCATTAGAAATGATATAAGCTTTATTTTTTGATTTTTTGATTTTTTAATAATTTAAGATTTTTATATTATGGTGGACGATACTGGGCTTGAACTAGTGATCTGGTGCGGGATGTAAAGAGTAGAAGGTGTTTTCACAATTGAGCAAATCGTTCATAGTTTTTAGAAATCACATGAACTTTAGATTTTAGTTTTAGACTTGGTTTTATAATTTAATATGATGGTGGACGATACTGAGCTTGAACTAGTGATACGGTGCGGGATGTAAAGAGTAGAAGGTGTTTTACAACTAAGCTAGTCATTCATATATCAGAGATGATATGGAATAGGTGTACTTTAAATTAATAATGGTGGACGATACTGGGCTTGAACCATTGACACGGTGCGGGATGTAAAGAGTAGAAGGTGTTTTCACAATTGAGCAAATCATTCATAGTTATCATAAATGATATGAACTTTAGTTTTAGATTTGGTTTTAATAATTTTATATAATGGTGGACGATACTGGGCTTGAACCAGTGACCCCCGCCTTGTAAGGGCGGTGCTCTCCCAACTGAGCTAATCGTCCATATATCAGAAATGATATGGAATAGGTTATACTTTGAATTAATAATGGTGGACGATACTGGGCTTGAACCAGTGACCCCCGCCTTGTAAGGGCGGTGCTCTCCCAACTGAGCTAATCGTCCGATATTATTAATTAAACAAGTGGCGGAGTGGACGGGACTCGAACCCGCGACCCCCGGCGTGACAGGCCGGTATTCTAACCAACTGAACTACCACTCCGCAAATCTTGCTTAATTTGAGTTTTTAAGGTTCTCTAACCTCGATAAGTATAAGTGGCGGAGTGGACGGGACTCGAACCCGCGACCCCCGGCGTGACAGGCCGGTATTCTAACCAACTGAACTACCACTCCGCAGCATATACATATCTTCGAGTTTGACACTATTCATAGTGTACGGGACTCGAACCCGTTTTGATGGATATAAGTGGCGGAGTGGACGGGACTCGAACCCGCGACCCCCGGCGTGACAGGCCGGTATTCTAACCAACTGAACTACCACTCCGCAATATATATCTATCTTCGAGTTTACACATTTTAAATGGACGGTACTCGAAACCGTAACAGAACATCTTAAATAAAGATGGTGGACGATACTGGGCTTGAACCAGTGACCCCCGCCTTGTAAGGGCGGTGCTCTCCCAACTGAGCTAATCGTCCGTCTCTGTGGGTGCGTATTATAGGGAGATCCAAAATACTGTCAACATAAAAACCACTAAAAACACTAATTTTTTTCGAAAAAGTGATTGTTTGATTTTTTTTTGCACATAACGGTGTTTTTGTCGACATTCTAGTTGAAATCTTTGCACAATATTAGAGATTAGTTGTAAACAAATTCTGTTAAAAGGTGAATTCGCACAAGCACAGTGTTAAAATGTCGCCAATTTTAGACCTATTTATTTTCTAGGCTGCTTCTTTATATAGCCTAGTCTTTTTCATATTGAGAATTTTATGACTTTAACTACTCGTTTTGCCCCTAGTCCTACCGGTTATTTACATGTTGGTGGTGCACGTACTGCTTTATATAGTTGGCTTTATGCTAAAAAGAATGGCGGTGACTTTATTCTTCGCATTGAAGACACTGATTTAGAACGTTCTACACAAGCTTCTGTTGATGCCATTATGGATGGTATGAATTGGTTAAACCTAGAATGGACTCATGGACCTTACTTTCAAACTGAACGTTTTGATCGTTATAAAGAAGTTATTGAGCAGTTATTAGCGTCTGGTAATGCATACCGTTGTTATAGTACTGCTGAAGAAGTAGATGTAATGCGTGAAGAAGCCAAAGCTAAAGGTGAAATAGAAAAGTATAATGGCTTATGGCGAGACCGTACAGATTACCCTGAAGACAAACCATTTGTTATTCGCTTTAAAAACCCAATTGGCGGTGACGTTGTTATTAAAGATATGGTTAAAGGTGATATAACTATTAGCAACGACCAGCTTGATGATTTAATTCTAGCGCGTTCTGACGGAACTCCTACCTATAACCTTACTGTTGTTGTAGATGACTGGGATATGAAAGTAACTCACGTTGTTCGTGGTGATGATCATGTCAGTAACACGCCTAAACAAATAAACATTCTTTTAGCATTAGGTGCTACGTTACCTGAGTATGCTCATATCCCTATGATTTTAGGTGATGATGGTAAGCGTTTATCTAAACGCCATGGCGCTGTAGGTGTTATGCAATATCGCGATGACGGCTATTTACCAGAAGCATTGTTAAATTACTTAGTACGTTTAGGTTGGTCACATGGTGACAAAGAAATCTTTTCTCGTGAAGAAATGATCGAGTTATTTGATTTAAAAGATTGTAACCGTGCGCCATCAGGCTTTAATACAGATAAGCTTATTTGGGTAAATCAACATTATATGAAAACAATGGACCCTGAATACGTTGCACAACATCTTGCTTGGCATATGAAAGAGCAGGGTATTGATACAAGTAATGGTCCAGCACTTGCTGAAATTGTAAAAATACAAGCGGATCGTGTTAAAACATTGAAAGAAATGGCTGAGATTTCACGCTATTTTTATGAAGACTTCTCTGAGCTTGATGCTAAAGCCGTTAAAAAGCATTTACGTCCTGTAGTAAAAGAGCCGCTACTATTAGTTAAAGCAAAACTTGCAGCATTAACTGACTGGCAACCAGCATTAATTCATGCGGCTATTAACGATACTGCAGAAGAATTAGAAGTAGGTATGGGCAAAGTTGGTATGCCACTTCGAGTTGCAGCAACAGGTGGTGGTAACTCGCCATCATTAGACATTACGTTAGCATTACTTGATAAAGATAAAGTGCTTGCCCGTATTGATCAAGCTATAGTGGTTGTTGAAGAGCGTATTGCAGCAGGTTAATAGCTCTGTTTATCAACGAATTTTAGTTAAGAAATATTTAGTTTTGTAAAATTTAGCTTAAAAGCTAGGAGAGATGAGTGCAGTTTAGTGATTTTGGATTAGAAAGACCGTTAATGAGTACAGTAGAGCATTTAGGCTTTACTGAGCCCACTGAGATTCAGCAACAGGCGATACCTGCGGCTATGCAGGGGCACGATTTAATTGCCTCATCAAAAACTGGCTCAGGAAAAACGTTAGCGTTTATCATCCCAGCTTTACAGCGCTTAACTAAAAATCGAGCTTTGTCTAAACGAGATCCTCGTGTTGTGATTTTAACGCCAACACGAGAGCTTGCAAAACAAGTGTTTAGTCAATTGCGCCTATTTACGGCAAATACGCAATTTAAAGCGGTATTAATTTTAGGTGGTGAAAACTTTAATGATCAAGTAAAGGTCTTAGAGAAAGAGCCACATTTTATTGTTGCCACTCCTGGGCGATTAGCTGATCATTTAACGCAAGGGCATTTTTATTTAAATGGCTTAGAGTTATTAATTTTAGATGAAGCTGATCGCATGCTTGATTTAGGCTTTAGTAAAGAGCTAAGCCAAATAAATAAAGCCGCTAATCATCGTAAACGTCAAACATTGCTATTTTCAGCAACACTTGACCATGCACAAGTGAATGAATTTGCCACTGAATTATTGAAAAAACCTAAGCGTATTGCCATTAATGCTGGGCATAGTGAGCATTTAGATATCACTAAACGTTTTTATCTTGCTGATAATTTGACGCAAAAAGAAGCGTTGTTACAACACTTTTTAACGAGTGAAACAACACAACAAGTTATTATCTTTACGGCAACACGTAGTGATACCGAGCGTTTAGCTAAAATGTTATCTGAAGAGAAACTTAATGCAGTAGCGTTAAGTGGCGAGCTAAACCAAGGTCAACGTAACCAGATAATGGAAAGTTTTGCTAAAGGGCACCATAAAATATTAGTGACAACAGATTTAGCTTCACGTGGGCTTGATTTAGTGAATGTTTCTCATGTTATTAATTTTGATATGCCTAAACATACTGAAGAATTTGTTCACCGTATTGGTCGCACAGGTCGCGCTGGTACTAAAGGCGATGCAATTTCATTAGTTGGCCCAAATGATTGGCTAAGCTTTAAGAACGTAGAAGCTTTCTTACAACAAAAAATTAGCTTTAATAAAGTTGAAGGTATCAAGGTAAGTTTTAAAGGCTTGAAACCAAAACAACCTAAAGTAGTTAAAGCAAAACCAGTGGTTAACAAAAGTACAAAAATTATGGATAACAGACCAAGAAAAGTTATTAAGAAAACATTTCTTGATATAGAAGATGCTGGTGCGATGAAAATTATTAAGCGTAAAAAAGCATTAACGCCTGCGGAAATAGAAGATAGCACTAAAAAAGAACAGGATTAAGTTATTAAGTTAACTTGCCGACACTGTCTGCAATGATATTACTGTTAAAAAGCAACTAATGTTGCTTTTTTTATACCTAAAATACTATTTTAGGTATAAGTATTACTCTACTTGATCAATATGAAAATAAAACACAGTAAATCAGCGAATTTTTAAGCCTTCATTATTTATAATTTATATAAAAAACAAAATGAATAATGATATTATTTAAAGAACGAATACACGAATTATTATTAAAATAATTGTTTTCATTTCATAGGAAAGTTTCATGACCATAATGCAAAAATTTCTCTGGTTAATTGTTACCTTAGGTAATTTTTCGGCTGGCTTCTTATATATACAAAGCCCAAGTGTTTTTAGTTTAATCTTATTGTTAGTCACTATGCTGTACAGTGTTATTGGGCTTTATGATGTATTTTATAGCCGTCATAGTTTAAATCGACTTTACCCTGTTGTTGCTTATTTACGTTATTTTCTAGAGTCTTTTCGGGTAGAAATACAACAGTACTTTATCGCCAACAATACCGAAGAACTTCCTTTTAATCGAGAGCAACGTACTTTAGTTTATCGACGTGCAAAAAACGAGCTTGACACCATTGCTTTTGGTACACAACGTAACCTGCTTGAAGATAATTATTTAAGCTTATGGCATTCATTATCACCTGTTCACATAAAAGAAACGGCGAAAAAAGTACTTATTGGAGGGGATAGTTGTAAACAGCCTTATTTAGCCTCTTATTTAAATATATCAGCGATGAGTTTTGGCTCCCTAAGTAACAATGCGATCGAAGCATTTAATTTAGGTGCAAAAAAAGCAGGTTGTTATCATAATACAGGTGAAGGCGGAGCAAGTCCGTATCACCTAAAGCATGGTGGCGATGTAGTTTGGCAATTAGGTACAGGTCTGTTTGGTTGTCGTGATGAAAATGGACGTTTTGACCCCGTAAATTTTAAAAAAACAGCCGTTTTACCACAAATAAAAATGATAGAAATCAAACTAAGTCAAGGCGCTAAACCAGGCCATGGCGGCGTTTTACCCAAAGCAAAAATTACCGATGAAATTGCGCGTATTAGACATATATCAAAAGACAAAGATTGTATTTCACCTGCGGTAAACCCCGAATGTACCACCCCAAAAGAATTATTATCGTTTATTGAGCAATTACGAGAGTTAAGTGGGGGGAAGCCGATTGGCTTTAAATTGTGTATTGGTAACCCTGCTGAATTTTTAAGTCTTTGTAAGGCTATGTTAGAAACAGGCATTACACCTGATTTTATTACCGTTGATGGTGCTGAAGGTGGAACGGGAGCAGCACCAGTTGAATTCTCTAATCGTCTCGGGTTAATTTGTTTAGAAGGTGTGAGTATTGTACATAATGCGTTAATTGGTGTTGGCCTTCGCGATAACATAAAAATAATAGCATCAGGTAAAACGGCATCAAGTTTTGAGTTACTTTCTAAAATAGCTGCAGGTGCTGATATTGTTAATGCGGCTAGAACCATGATGTTAGCAATTGGTTGTATTCAGTCAAGACATTGTAATACCAACCGCTGCCCAACCGGTATTGCAACACAAGATCCTGCACGAGCTAAAGCGATTGATGTTGAAGTGAAAAGTGAACGTGTGAAGTATTTTCACGATAATACGCTCGCGAGTTTTTTTGAATTAGTTGGTAGTATGGGCTTAGATGATCCAACTAAACTCGAGCCTCAAATGGTAAAAAGACGCTCACCTTATGGCACACAAATGTCAATGGGCAGCTTGGTTGCGCCTTTACCGCCTAGAGTGTTAGTTGATGAGACTGTGACGGATGAAACCTGGAAGTTATGGTGGCAAGCTTGTAGTGCTGATAAGTTTTATGTGGATGATCTATTCATACTTAAAGCACTTGAGTTTAATCAAGTGAGAAGAACTCAACCGTTAGTTCATTAATGCCTAGGTTTAAAGCCTAAACTTATATTTTAATTCCTAATTAAGTTACGCTAAACCATATTTACCTATATCTGAAGATACAGGTAATATGGTTTACTTAAACTTAAACTTAAATATAAAATAAAATAAGATAAATAGAGAGTTAGTTACTCTGCAATTAATTGTTTAACAGTATAATGTGTGTTGTCAGACCCCAACTTACTTTTCATGAACGGTAATATTTCATCAAGTTGTTCCGCCAATTGCCATGGTGGGTTAACAATAAATAACCCGGTGCCCGTCATACCATATTCGTCAGTATCATTTTCTAAGCAAAACTCTACTTGTAAAACATTCTTAACCGCGCTTTTACTAAACGTATAACTCATCTGTTCAACAAGCGCTCGCTTCACAACCGGATACCAAAGAATATAAGTACCCGTCGCAAATTTTGCATAAGCTTTAATAATAGTTTTAACCGCTTTGTTATAGTCTTCTTTTAGCTCGTAAGGCGGGTCGATTAACACAACACCACGACGACTTGGTGGTGGCACTAAACCTAAAACACCTTGATAACCATCACTTTGCTTAACAAATACTTTTTTCCAGCGATAACAAAAATCATTTAAATGTTCAATGTCAGTGGGGTGTAGTTCAAATAAGTGAGTGCTGTCTTGTCGGCGCATAAAACGTTTAGCAATACCTGGCGAGCCCGGATATAACGTTAAGTCATTTTTATCGTCATTTTCACTTGTAGGATTTAACGCTTTAATTAAATCAATGTAAGGCTGAAGTGATTCAGGAATATTAGATTCATTGATTAACTTGGCAATACCTTCTTTATATTCGCCTGTTTTCTGTGCATATTCATCTTCTAATTGATACATGCCAGCGCCAGAGTGGCTATCAATATAATGAAAGCCTTTCTCTTTACGCGTCATATAATCAAGTACAAGTGTTAGTACGCTATGCTTGAGTACATCAGCAAAGTTTCCTGCATGAAAAGCGTGACGGTAACTTAACAAAAAAAATCCTTAAAACACAGAATATCTGAGTTTATCAATAGGGTAGTGGACAGGCTAGCTAATATTATTTTTAGCTAACCTATTCTATAACAGCTCAAGCTAAACTTATGAATTGGCTTGAGCTATAAATGGGTAAAGTATTACGCTTTGCTTGCTAAGTACTCGTCGTAAGTTCCAGCAAAATCAACATAACCCTCGGTTGTTAATTCAATAACACGTGTTGCGATTGTTGAAACAAACTCACGGTCATGGCTAACAAACAACAAAGTACCTTCATAAGTTTCAAGCGCCATGTTTAATGACTCGATAGATTCCATATCCATGTGGTTGGTTGGCTCATCAAGTACTAAAATATTTGGTTTTTGCATCATTAACTTACCAAATAACATGCGACCTTTTTCACCACCAGACAATACGCTTACGTTCTTTTTAATGTCATCGGCAGAGAACAATAAACGGCCTAAGTAACCACGAACCGCTTGTTCATCATCCGTTGGTTGACGCCACTGGCTCATCCATTCAAATAAGTTCATATCAGTAGCAAATTCGTATTCGTGATCCTGTGCGTAGTAACCAATGTTTACGTTCTCAGACCAAGTAAATTCACCTGACGTTGCTTCATAACCTACTTCACTCATTAAAGCGCGTAAGAAGGTCGTTTTACCAATACCGTTTTCACCAATAATCGCTACGCGCTCGCCTACTTCAATTAAGGCAGAAATATCTTTAAGGACTTGAGCATCATCAAAGTTTTTATTTAATTTTTCAATAACTAAGGCGTTACGGAATAATTTTTTCTCTTGTTCAAAACGAATGAATGGGTTACTTCGGCTTGACGCTTTAACTTCATCTAATTGAATTTTATCAATTTGTTTAGCACGAGAAGTTGCTTGTTTTGCTTTTGAAGCGTTTGCTGAGAAACGTGCAACGAAAGCTTGTAGCTCACCAATTTGTGCTTTTTTCTTAGCATTGTCTGATAACAAACGCGCACGCGCTTGGGTAGCCGCTAACATGTATTCGTCATAGTTACCTGGGTAAACACGTAGTTCACCGTAATCTAAATCAGCCATGTGAGTACAAACACTGTTCAAGAAATGTCTATCATGAGAAATGATAATCATCGTTGAATTACGTTCGTTTAACGTTTCTTCTAACCATTGAATTGTATGAATATCCAAGTTGTTGGTTGGCTCATCAAGCAATAAAATATCAGGATCCGAAAACAGTGCTTGCGCCAATAATATACGTAATTTAAAGCCAGGCGCGATTTCACTCATTAAACCGTAATGTTGTTCAACAGGAATGCCAACACCAATGAGCAATTCACCTGCACGTGCTTCAGCACTATAACCATCCATTTCAGCATATTCTGATTCTAAATCGCCAACTTTCATGCCGTCAGCCTCACTCATTTCAGGTAAAGCATAAATACGGTCACGTTCTTCTTTTACAGCCCAAAGTTCAGTATGGCCCATAATTACTGTATCAATAACGTTAGACGTTTCAAATGCGAACTGGTCTTGACGTAATTTACCCAAACGCTCGCCAGTATCTAAGCTTACGTTGCCTGCGGTTTGCTCTAAATCACCACCTAAAATTTTCATAAAGGTTGATTTACCACAACCGTTGGCACCGATTAAACCGTAGCGATTTCCGCCACCAAATTTTTGTGAAATATTTTCAAATAGAGGTTTAGCCCCAAACTGTTGGGTAATATTATTTGCTGTAAGCATGATGTGTTCCGTTTAATGTTGTTAGTCATTAGGCGTGAGTTATTGGTGTATTAAGCAAAGGCTTAATTGAAGAAATCAAATACAATAACCATAAAATAATGCGCGCGATTATACACTATTCTTATTTAACCTGATACGACAATTTAGGTTGATTGCTCTTAGGGCTGAGCGTTATAAACGTATGCGTTAATTATCTAAAAAATTTAAAAAAGGTATGCAGTGATACCGTCTATAATAGAAATAAAACAAGTTGTTTATTGTTATTTGTTTTTTACTTGTAAGTTTAGTTGGTTTGCACGCTTTCCACTAAAAAATTCTAAAGATGGATCATTTTTTAATTTTAAAAAACTAGGAAATAAATAAGATCTTGAAATACAGGGATTAAAACGATAAGTTAACGGATAATAAATTTACTATTGGAAGGGAATTCTTTTGTAGAAAAAAGGACTTTTGCCCGTCTAATAAGCTGTTATATTTTCAGGATAATTCTCATGCGCGTTGATATTTCGGAATATCTATATCATTGGATTAGAGCCGAATCTGAAGAGGATGCGATTTATAAACTTTGCAGTATTATTGAAAATAGAAAATTGTTGGGTGGAAATGGTTTTATCCGAGGACAACATACTTGCATTTGTTTTACTGAAACTCCGATGAACCTGTTTCATAAGCGAGAATCAAGGTATAAGAAATTTGGTGTAAGGTTTTTAAAAGAGCATATATTTAAAAAAGGTGGCAGACCCGTAATTTATCAACAAGATGACGAATATAATAACTTACCTGAAAATCTAAAGTGGCGTCATGTGAGTTTCTCTCCACCCAAGATTGATTTTACATGGGAAAGGGAGTGGCGTTTAAATTTTCAAGAACTTGAAATAGAGCCACAAGAAATTACCTTTATAGTACCTCACGAGGGCTTTGGAGAATGTTTAAGCACAACGTATTATACAAAAGAGTATCGTACGGTTTTTAGTGCTGTACCAGTAAGTGATCCTTATAGTGTTAATCAACCAGAACACTTTAAATATATCGTTTTATGAAAATATAACAAGAAATTAAACAAGGACAAAAAACAGTTGGTTTTTGCTCCATCGTCCTTATTTTAACCAACTATTTTTTGCCTATTAATTAGGCGTTAAGCAGCTATGAATAGCTTGGAGTTAATTTTTGGCTAAACCACCTTTATCTCATTATTCGCCCAAATTTGCTAATAAAGCTTGGGCGGATGATGATGGATATATATCTTATTTCAGCTCGCCATATAGCTCAGATATAAAAAAAGAGCCTAAGGGTTGGAAAGAATGGGGTAGGAAAAGAGGATTATATACTTGGGCTGTTGAAAACTCATTAGATAATGATTTAGAAACTGATGCTAGCGTCGTATATCAAAAAATTTGCAGTTTTAATGAATTAAATAATGATGAAAGAATAATTTGGTCTCAATTTCTCCTATCTCAACTTGTTCGGACACCGACGTATATGGCGTACGAAAATAAAGCTTGTGAATTATTTGGTATCACTGATAAGCCAAAACATGATCGGGTTGGATGTAAAGAATGTGGCGATTTAAATTTTGTCGCTAATAGAGATTGGTGTTTACTTTTAGCTCATGAAGACGATTATTTTGTACGGAGTGATAATCCAGTATTTCAAACCGGCTTTATCGAATTACCAGATACATGTTTATTTTATCCACTCACTCCTAAGTTATGCTTTGTAGCCTGTTCGATGACCGAGGGTTGGAATGCATTTACAAACAAGCCCAATGAAACTATTGGTTATGAATTAGATAAAGGTAACGCTCACTTTTATAATTTTCATTTAGCTAAAGCGGCAGGGAGATCATTAATTATATCCCCACATCACGACGGTGAGATGGCTGAACGGATGTACAATGATGTTCTCGGTATTTATCCTCAGCCACCTTTTTCACTTCATGTTCTGGATAATAATGCTCAAAGTCCATTTGAAAGTATTCGTAAAATAATGAGTGAAACTGATAATAAGGACTATCCTGATTGGCAAGCAATGGAGCTCGAACCTTTTTATCAAATAAAGCAGTCGTAAAGCTGCTTAACGAGTTAACAAGGACATATATGGACGCTTCCTTGATGTCAAGCCGAGCTTAAGTGAAACAGAAGAAAATCTCTTATGTTTTACATGGCTGATCCGAACTATTTTCAATCTACTGTTTATGATGACAGGCTCTGTGCTTGCTTAAAGCAAACTGTACTGACATATATTCGAGCTATGGTTTGTTCTCCATGCTCCAGATGAGTTGCGAACTAGAAATACCTTTAAACATTGATCACTCAAACGCGCTTTATGCACTTGTCCTATCGCAGGCTTTGTTCTAGTTGGCTAGTGCCTTTTAATTTCATCTTGTAAACAACAGTCTTGAAAAGTTAAACCTTAAAAATTAGGTACTATCTAGCTGCCTAAACACCCATACAGGCTCAAAGCCTTTGTCCGTGACAGGCTAGCTAGATAGCAAAACTGGTAATAATTCATGCCACAACCCTAACCACTTGAGGTGTGTAATGGCATTGCTTTTGTAATAATGTCCACATGATACGTGCTAATTTGTGAGCTGTTGCTACAGCGGTGCAATTGAACGTTTTTCTTGCTCTTAATTGGGTGATCCATAAGCTTAATGCATCTTGCTTTTTCCCTGCATGACTAATGATAGCGCGAGCCCCATGTATTAATTGTTTACGTAGGTATTGATCGCCTCGTTTACTTATCCCTCCCATCACGCTTTTGTTACCTGAGGCAAATTGTTTTGGTGTTATGCCAAGCCACACTGCAAAATCTTTAGCGCTGGCGAAAGCTTGGCCACTGCCTATAGAAGCGACAAAGGCTGAAGCATTGAGGTATCCAATTCCAGGTATACTTAATAATATTTGCCCTAATGGATTTGCTTCAATATCAGTTTTTAATTGCTTTTCAATGGCTTTGATACGTACTGATAATGTTTTGTATTCTGTGTAAACATCTTTAACGAGCCAGTTTAACGTTACAGAGAGTGATTCATCTACAGACAAGGCTTGAATTTTTTCATTAAAGGCGACCTTCCCAAGTGGAAAAATAATACCAAAATCAGCTAATAAGCCTCGTAGCTGGTTACTTGCAGCGGTACGTGCACTGAGTAATCTTTCGCGCAAGCGGTGTAAAATTAAGATTTCTTGTTGTGCCTGAGTTTTTATCGGAACAAAGCGAATAAAAGCTCGAGAGCTTGCTTCAAAAATGGCGAGGGTATCATTACTGTCGTTTTTGTTACCACGAACAAAAGGGGTAACATGCTGAGCAGGAATTAAATCAACAGTATGCCCCATTGATTCAAACGTTCTTCCCCAATAATGAGAAGAGTAACAGGCCTCCATAACGACACGACATGAAAAGTGACTAAGTTGAGCTCGATTTAAGCGCTTATTAAATACAACTTTACCTGTGGACGTAAAGCCCATGACCTGAAAAACGTTTTTTGCTAAATCGATTGATATTGTGGTAACTTTCATGATGGACGTTCCTTAAATTAACTGAGTTCTCAAAACCAGTTTGGCGCATTGACGCCGTAATTGGGAGCGTCCATCTCATCACCCATCCTTATTTTTGATCAACGATCGATAGCCAAGGTTTGATCAAAGGTTAAAGAAACATAACAAGCAGACCGAACAATATAAATAGCAATAGAAAGGGATTAACTAGGACATCCACCTTTATTTGAAAAAATTCAATACCTAAACTAGGATTAAATGACTTATCAAAACAAAAGGATTTTGTTGATGACTACCCCTAGAAAACAACTCATTAATTTAGTTTATACACCTTATTACCATTGTATTTCTCGTTGTGTTCGCCGAGCATTTCCTTGCGGTCAAGACAACCACACAGGTCAATGTCTTGGTGGCCACCTATTAATCAATATTGTGCAAAATCATATAGGCTTTTCTATCAGTACTTTTATTAAAATCATTTTTAACTGTTAAACTACAAAAAATTAATTACTTAATACTTAATATAGCTATGGCATTTTACCTTCCTTTAGTACAGCTTCATTTTAAACAGATTAAAATTCGCGATACGCTAACATCACTTTGGAGCGGATGTGGCAGTATTGTGCAGTGCCAGCTTGATGATAAAGCCTGTGTAATTAAAGCGATTAAGGTACCAAGCTACATAAGGCATCCTAAAATTAAACAAAGTGCATTTGCACTAAAAAGAAAACAAGATTCTTATCGTGTTGAATATCATTTTTATAAGTTACATAGCCTGCATTTACCGATATATGCGCAAAGTATTGAATGTATAAACGCAATTAATAAAGATGATGAATATGTATTGGTATTTAAAGATTTCACTAAGCATGGGTTTGCTCAAGCTGGGCATCAACACATTAAAGCGATATTAAATTGGCTTGCGCACTTTCATGCATTTAACTTAAATAAGCCCACTGACGGGTTATGGCAACAAGGTAACTACTGGCATTTAAGCACGCGTCCTGATGAGTTTAACAAACTAAAAGAAAGGGCAGATAAAAAGTCCGATATTAAAAATGTTGCACATAAAATAGATGAGCAACTACAAAGTTGTGCGTACAAAACGCTGATTCATGGTGATGCGAAACTTGCTAACTTTGCAGTAAATGAGCGTGGCAAAATACTCGGTTATGATTTTCAATATATAGGTGCAGGTAGCGGGGTAAGTGATGTAATGTATTTTATGACCAGTTGCTTTAGTGATAAGCAATTACATGAATGCGCTGATGAGTACCTTGTATATTATTTTGATAATTTAAAAGCGGCAATTACTACTTATCACCCAAAAGCACCCGCAGATAAAATAGCTAACGACTGGCTTTTTTTATGGCCTGCTGCATGGGCAGATTTTTATCGGTTTTTAGCTGGCTGGAGTCCACAACATCAAAAAATGAATAGCTATATGCTTAAACAGGTGAACAACTGGTTAGCGAGTAATATTGAATAAACAGGTCTTGCTAAGCTCTTGCATAAATATCAAGCAAAACCATATATTTTGACACCGGATATTAAAATCTCTTTAAAACTACAGGTCAAATAATCATTTTTAATATAAAATATCGCTAATTATTGTCTTAGTAGGTTTTTTATCATGGCTATTCACGTTATTACTCACCCTCTTGTTCAACATAAACTCGGCTTAATGCGCGCACATGGCATTAGCACTAAAAGTTTTCGTGAATTGTGCTCCGAAGTAGGTACATTATTAACTTACGAAGCGACTAAAAACCTACCACTTGAAGATAACGAAATAACGAGTTGGGATGGCAATAAATTAAATGTGCAACATATTAAAGGGAAAAAAATCACGGTAGTGCCTATTTTGCGTGCGGGCTTGGGTATGATGGACGGCGTAATGCAATTATTGCCAGCTGCTAAGGTAAGTGTAGTAGGGCTGCAACGTAATGAAGAAACATTAGAGCCGATTCCGTACTTTGAAAAGCTAGTGGGTAATATTGATGAACGCTTGAGCCTAGTAATTGACCCAATGCTTGCAACGGGTGGTTCAATGATTGCGACTATCGACATGCTTAAAAAAGCAGGATGTAAAGAAATTAAAGTAATTATACTTGTAGCGGCGCCTGAGGGGGTTACAAAAACACTTGAAGCTCATCCTGACATCGAAATATTTACTGCATCTGTAGACAGCCACCTTAACGAAAAAGGTTATATAGTGCCTGGTTTAGGTGATGCAGGCGATAAAATATTTGGGACTGTTTAGAAGAATTTCTTGAGTCGCTAGTTAACCTGTTTTATTTTAATATGCTTTATAAGCGAGTGTCCCTTGTTAATATTAAAAGTAAGGCAATTGGTGATACTTTGGCTTCTTATTATTTGACTAAAAGTTTTTGGGTGTCCCATAGTTTTATTTAGTATTGTTGGGAGGATTAAATGAAAAAATTTGAATATATTTGCTTAAAACTATCTTGGGTGGGTAGCAATAAAGGAATTTCAATCACACAATTTGGAGAAACTCGAAATTTTTCGTTGAATTCATCTAAGAAATTCACAGAAAACAATCATTTTAGGGTATTTAATAAAGTAATAGGTATATTAGGAGCTCATGGGTGGGAGTTGGTCTCTATAAGTACTCTTATGGGAACTGATATTGGAGTACTTACAAATATAAATACAACTCAGTCTGAAGCACAAGAGTTTTGGTTTAAACGTGAAATTTCAGGAGTAGATGGACTAGAGCTAAATGTTGAACAAATATTATTTTCAATATTCGATGGTGCAACACTAAAAACTGATCAAGAAATTCAAGAAGAAATCAAAGAAGAAGAGCGTAAAAATAAAAACCATGGTCTGTGGGGAGGCACATAAGTAACTATTAATTACCATTGAAATTATTGAAATTAACGAGGACAGTCGCTCAAATTTGAACAAGTCATTCCTCAACTACGGCTAAGAAATGACTTGTAAGTTATAAGCGCTTGTTAATGTTAATTAACAGTTGATTAGGCTCTATTTATCGAAAACTTATTATGACTTTAGGCAACTTGTACATTATCTACAAGTGTTGTATCTAGGTCTTCAAGCGGGCCGAAAAACTCAAAATGTACTTGCTCTGTCGTCAGCTCTAGCTCTTTAGTCAGCTGATTAACGCTTCGCATAAACGGCGCGGGACCAAGAAAATAGAAGTCGACATCTTTTGATTTAGGCAAATGCGTTGCTAAATGCTCGTATGATAAATATCCCGTTGCGTCAGGGGTATCCTCTTTGAGCGGCTGATCGTAAACGTAAAATACATTAAGGTTGCTATGTTTTTCCGCTAGAGTGTCAACATGGTGTTTAAATGAATGTACCTGTCCATTTTGCGCCGCATGAATAAAGTGAATTTCACGACCACTGTCAACTGTTGCATTAAGCATGCTGATAGCTGGAGTTATACCTACCCCGGCAGTAACTAAAAATAGCGGTCTTTCATTGTTCTTTAAAACAAAGTCACCGCAAGGTGCAGAGAGGTTTACACTTTCTCCCTCTTCTAGTTGGTTATGTAAATAATTAGAAACTAAACCTTCAACTTCACGTTTAACACTAATGCGCAAAGTATTCTTACCTGGTGCATCAGAGAGGCTGTAGTTACGACGTACTATTTGCCCGTCAATTGTTACTACGACAGCCACATATTGTCCTGGTTGAAAATCGATCAATTCAGGCCCTGAACTTGGCTCGAAATAGAAAGAGGTGATCACATCACTTTCGATCTTTTTACTTACTAACTTAAAGGCTCGTTCACCACGCCAGCCACCAGCGCGATTCTCATTATCAGTGTGAATAACTTCCTCTGCTTGAATTAATATATCAGCCAATTGCTGATAAGCTGCCGCCCATGCATCGATAATATCATCCGTTGCTGCATCTCCCAGTACTGTACTGATAGACTCCAATAAACACTCACCTACAATAGGGTAATGTTCAGGTAATATACCTAACGAACAATGTTTTTGTGCAATTAAGCTAACCGCATCACCAAGTAGCTCTAAGCGTTCAATATTCTTTGCATAAGCAATCACAGCATTTGCTAATGCTTGACGTTGACTGCCTTTATCTTGATTGACTTGATTAAAGTATTTTAAAACTTGTGGGTAACGAGTAAACATTAGCGGGTATAAATGTTCAGTAATATCTCGAGCATGAGCCGAAACAGCTGGTACTGTCGCAGTAATTGTTTGAATTTGTGCAGGTGTTAGCATTTTTAATTATCTCCTGATTGTTTAAATTTGGTGTATTTGCTTTCTATTATGAGTTGGTTTCCTGAGCTAAATTATTAGCCTCAATACTAATAACTTAATTGTTGCATTTAAAATGCAACAATTAAGTTAAAAAAATGATTAAGAATTTATTTTGTTCTATTTATAATGTTGTGTTTTTAATGCAAGAGCTAGGTGAGGTAATAATTCACCTAGCAAATAAACTTATGCATAACTCATATGCATTTTTATAATATTATTACCTGTTTGGCCTTTAACGGTATCTGCTAAGGTGTAACGATTCATTTCTTCATAAAAAGCTTTTAAACCATTATCTAAAAAACTTTTCACCTGACAGCCAACGCTAAGCTTGCACTTGGCCTTTTCGCAATCAATCAATTGACTGCAACCTTCTAGCTGTCGAATTATTGTCCCAAGCGTTAATGATGTAGGTGCAATAGCTAGTTGCAAACCACCATTTCTACCTCTAGTAGTCAGTACCCACTCTAGTTTTGCCAGCTTATTTACTACTTTTATCAAGTGATTTCTGGGCACTTGAAACTGTTCAACAATCTCACTAATTTTTATCGGTTCAGGGCGGCTATGTGTTAGATACATTAGTACTCTAATACCTAAGTCGGTAAAATGCGTAAGTTGCATAGTAAATATTCATTTTGATGATTAATATTGGTGATTATATTAATGTTGCATTTAAAATGCAACATTAATGGTGGTTTTGTTTTTTAGCCATAAAACTAACTAGTTGCTACATTTCTTCGTCGCTAATGTTAATTAACTATTTGATTACCTGTTAATTTGAGGGTATTTTATTGAATAATGATATTTATGAATTTAAAATTATTTAGAAGCTTAGCTAATTTAATTAATGTAGTGGATATAATTATTGGTGAGTGCAAGGCTAGCTACGGCACTTTTATTTTGCGTAACGATCAATTAAAAATGTAATTTTGGCTGAAAATTAATGAAAAAATTTGAAATAAATACGAATAGATTAACCATAGAATTAATGGATGAAGATGGAAGCCAACAGCTCTATGAGAAAAATTATTGGGGGCTTTGGAAGGTTGTTGTAAAAGGTACTGATGCTTTTATTGGTTACATACTCGTAAAGCCACTAAATATATCGAGCGAGTTCCCTGATGTTAATAACATAGAAATAGGCTGGCGTTTTAAACAAGAAAGTTGGGGGCAGGGTTATGCAACCGAAGCTGCCAAAGCTGTTGCTGAAAAAGTTATGGAGCAAAAAGATATTAAAATTCTAAGTGCCACGGCAGATGCGAGTAACGCCGCGTCAATTCGGATAATGGAAAAGTTGGGAATGTCTTTCGTTAAAAACTATAACGATAAAACTCAGGGAACAGAGGTTGCGTCTGTACTTTATTCTAAGGCGTTATAAAGTTACAGAACATGATTCTGGCGCTATAACAGAGGAAGAGTTTAATTTAGAAAAACAAAAACTGTTGATTAAAACAAGTTAACACATTACTAAAAGAACAGAAAATAGCGAGTAGTTCTTATTAGTTACCTCTTTGTGAGGTGTTATATTTAAAATAGAGATCAAATAGTGAATAATTAATTGTAAAGTAAATGATTTACCTGAAAAACAAGGCAAATTCATTGTCTCACTTCAATGTTTAATACACTTACTACAAGGTTACATAGATTCTACTAACTTAATACCGTATAAATAGACCCTGTAACAATATCTGTGTAAGTACCATTTTTAAATATAGTCTGAAATACGGTCTTCGAATTCAATCATAAAACGATTCAAGGCCGATTTCCAATTCCTTATTGGCATAGTCCATTTTTTCGATGCTTGAGTAATGGCTAAGTAAATAACTTTCTTAGCTGAGTCATCGTTGGGAAATACCTTTCTGTTTTTAACCGCTTTGCGTATAACGCTGTTTAACGATTCTATCGCATTCGTTGTGTATATAGCCTTGCGGATATCATTCGGGTAAATGAATAAGGTATTGAGATTATCCCAATGACGTCGCCAGGAAGCTGATATGCTTGGGTATTTATCGTCCCAGCGTGCTGAGAATGCATCTAATGCCTTCAATGCTTGCTCTTCATTATCGCTTGGTAAATGTTTTTAGGTCTTTGGTTACCGCTTTATAATCAGTATAAGGCACAAATTTCAGCGAATTCCTTACCATATGTACAATACATAACTGTATTTGAGTATTTTCAAAGGCGGTATTAATGGCATCAGGAAAGCCTTTTAAACCATCAACACAGGCAATAAGGATATCTTGAACGCCTCGGTTTTTGAGCTCGGTCAACACATTAAGCCAGAATTTAGCCCCTTCATTTTCAGAGAACCACATACCCAGTAAGTCCTTTTGCCCTGTGACATCAACGCCTAGCGCTAAATAAACCGCTTTGTTGATAACCTTATTATCTTCTCTGATTTTTAGACGGATACAGTCCATATAAACGATAGGATAAACAGGCTCTAACGGCCTTGTTTGCCATTCATCGACTTTTTCAATTACCGCATTGGTCACACGAGAAATTAAGGTGGGAGAGACTTCTGCGCCATAAAATTCATCAAACGAGTCGACGATATCGCGCGTCGTCATACCTTTGCCGTAAAGGTATAAAATCTTGTCGTCCATAGAGGTGAATCGTGTTTGATTTTTCTTTACGAGGAGCGGCTCGAAGCTACCATCACGGTCACGTGGTGTATTTAGCTCAAACTCTCCGTCCTCGGTTTTAACTTTTTTAGCGCTAAACCCGTTACGGTTGTTGGGCGTACTCGTTTTTTCATGTTTAGCGTAACCAAGGTGGTCGTCTAATTCGGCATTTAGTGCCGCTTCAACAGTAACCTTGGTTAGCATAGCTCTGAATTTATCTAAATCTTCGCCTGTTTTAATACTTTTTGCGGCTTCTTTTGCAAAAGCTTCAAGTTCTTTATGGTTCATGTGTTGTACCTTTCTTTGATACCACTAGGGTAACTGATGAAAAGTACTTACACAAAATCTGTTACAGGCTCTATAAATACGTTAAAATGTAGTCATTATCTTTGTTTTGAGCCTCTTATATTCATGAATACTAACAATACCGAAGTTGTTACACCTGCTAGCTTTACGCAGCTTAACCTTATTTCGCCTTTAGTCGCGCGCTTAGCCGAGCTGGAATATCAACAACCAACGCCTATTCAAGGGCAGGCTATTCCTAATGTGCTAGCTGGGCGTGATCTCATTGCTGGCGCAAATACAGGGTCAGGTAAAACAGCAACGTTTGCGCTTCCTTTGTTGCAACAACTTTTTAATAAAAAAGCACAAAATAAAAAAAGCATGGGCAAGGAGGGCAATTTTGTTAGTGGGCTAATTTTAGTACCTACGCGTGAATTAGCGAAGCAAGTTGCTGACAGTATTCGATCTTATGCCGCAGACCTTAATGGTGCGATTAAAACCGTGGCAGTATTTGGTGGTGTGTCGGCAAATACTCAAATGTTGGCCTTACGCGGTGGTACTGATATTTTAGTAGCAACGCCTGGGCGATTACTCGATTTGATATCAAGTAATGCTATTAAGCTTGATCGCGTTAAAACCTTGGTGTTAGATGAAGCCGATCGCATGTTGAGCTTAGGTTTTACTGAAGAGCTTTCTGCGTTATTAGCGTTAATGCCAACGCAAAAGCAAACGTTACTATTTTCTGCAACCTTTCCAGAGCAAGTTAAAGCGTTAACGGCACAATTACTTACTAATCCAGTTGAAATACAAGTGCAAAATGCTGATGCTAGCACCTTGGTTCAGCGTGTTTTTACTGTGAATAAAGGAGAAAAAACAGTATCACTTGCGCATTTAATAAAACAGCATAAATGGCGACAAGTACTGGTTTTTGTTAATTCTAAAAACGGTTGTGAACATCTTGCTTATAAACTTTCTAAGCATGACATTGTTGCTGAAGTGTTTCATGGTGATCAAGGTCAAGGCGCTCGTAATCGTGTGCTTGAAGGGTTTAAAGCTGGCGAGATTGACGTATTAATTGCAACCGATATTGCAGCCCGTGGTTTAGACATCGAAAAACTGCCTGTCGTTATTAACTTTGATTTACCAAGAAGCCCGTCAGATTATATGCACCGTATTGGTCGAAGTGGCCGTGCTGGTGAAGTTGGTTTAGCGCTATCCTTGATTGATTATGAAGATTATCATCATTTTAAAATTATCGAAAAGAAAAATAAGATCAGGCTTGAACGAGAAGAGATAATTGGTTTTGAAATTGATGAATCACTTATTGACCCGTCTTTTTCTGTAAGCAAGCCAATGGCACCGCCAGAAGGCCAGGGTAAAAACAGTGGTAAGAAGAAAGCGAAGAAAAATTTAAAAAGTAAGTCGTCTATTAATACCGACATTTGGGCCGGTTATTTAAAATCAGATTCTGAGTAACGGTTAAATACTGATAAGAAAAGCAGTCATAAATTATAGCGTTAGTTTACATTTGAACTAACGCTATAGGGTTTATGGCAGTGTTAATGACATTGATTAGTTTTTACGGTTATCCTTTACCTTTTCTGTCATTAAATTGGTTGTCAGAAAAACGTGTTAACCCTTTTTTATGTGCCGGTGTTCCTTTTCCTTGTCCTTGCTTAGGTCTATTTTGCCCAGGGCTACTCTTAAAACCTTGAGAGTTATTTTTCCCTTGTCGTCTATCATTATTTTGGTTGCGCTGTTCATTACGTGTTTCTTTAGGTACTAAACAGTTCGGTGCAGAGCCAATCAACTTACTTAGTCCCATTTTGGTTAATGCTGCACGTATTTCAGGCCAGTTATTTTGATCGTGATAACGTAAAATTGCTTTATGTAAACGGCGTTGAATTGTGCCCTTAGGAACAGTAATGGTACCGTCGTCTCTAGCAATGTTTTTACTGGTTACATTACGTAAAGAGTTAATCTCTGTGTGATATAACGTTGTAGCATTGGCTAAAGGCGATGGATAAAAGTTTTGAACTTGGTCAAGCTTAAAGTCGTTACTTTTTAGCCATAGTGCTAAGTTCACCATGTCTCTGTCGGTTGTTCCTGGGTGTGCAGAAATAAAGTAAGGAATTAAATACTGCTTTTTTCCTGCAACTTTAGAGTAATGATCAAACATTTCTTTAAATTTATCATAGCTACCCATACCCGGTTTCATCATGTTAGCTAATGGACCCGTTTCGGTATGCTCAGGCGCTATTTTTAAATAACCACCAACATGATGTGTTGCTAATTCTTGAACATATTCAGGATGTTCAATAGCTAAATCGTAACGAACGCCTGACGCTATAAGTACCTTTTTAATGCCTTTTACTTTTCTTGCTTTTCGATACAGCTCTATCGTTGGTGTGTGATCCGTATCTAAATGACCACATATGGTTGGCCAAACACAAGAAGGCTTACGACAAGTTGCTTCAGCTTTTTCACTTTTACAATTAAGCTGATACATATTGGCAGTAGGGCCACCTAAATCAGAAATAACGCCAGTAAAACCTGGTACTTTAAGTTTTATGTCTTCAATTTCAGCAATAATAGATTCATGAGAACGAGACTGAATAATACGGCCTTCATGCTCGGTAATAGAGCAAAAAGTACAACCACCAAAACAACCACGCATAATGTTGATAGACGTTTTAATCATGTCGTATGCTGGTATTTTAGCATTACCATAACTTGGATGCGGTACACGTTGATAAGGTAAACCAAATACACCATCCATTTCTGCTTCAGAAAGTGGTTTAGCTGGTGGGTTTAACCAGATAATTCGGTTGCCATGAGTTTGAACTAAAGGTTTAGCTGATGTTGGGTTAACTTCTTGATGAAAAATACGAGACGCATGCGCATAAAGCACTTTATTGTCTTTAACTTGTTCAAACGTTGGCAAGTTAATATAAGTATTTTCCCAAGGCTTGGCCTTTTTTTCCCATGTAGTATTGCGAGAATAACTACTTTTACTTTCATTAAAATCTGCAATATTAATAACTTGCGCTGTTTTAGTAACATCTTTTAAGTCGCTATTTGCTTCAGCCGTGGCCGCTTCATTGTCGCTACAACTTTCGGATGTTATTTCAGCATAAGGATTGATTATAGGTTCTATTTTACCTGGTCTGTCAATATCACGTGAATCTATACCTTTCCAACCGGGTAGGGCTTGGTTCGCTAAAAATGCACTACCACGAACATCGGTGATTTTTTTCACGTCTTCACCGTTAGCAATACGGTGTGCTATTTCAATAAGAGGACGTTCAGCATTACCGTAAATTAATAAGTCAGCTTTTGAGTCAAATAACACCGAGCGGCGTACTTTATCAGACCAGTAATCATAATGGGCAATACGACGTAAACTTGCTTCTATGCCGCCAATAATAACAGGAACGCCTTTAAAGGCTTCTTTACAACGCTGAGTATAAGCAGTTACTGCACGATCAGGACGTTTTCCACCTTCATCATTTGGTGTATAAGCATCATCATGACGCATACGACGTTCAGCGGTATAGCGGTTTATCATGGAATCCATATTACCTGCGGTAACACCAAAAAATAGATTTGGTTTGCCAAGTTCCATAAAGGCATCTTTTGAACGCCAATCAGGTTGAGCGATAATACCAACACGAAACCCTTGAGATTCTAACATTCTACCAATAACTGCCATGCCAAAACTTGGATGATCTACGTAAGCATCACCTGTGACAATAATTATATCGCAGCTATCCCAGCCCAATACGTCCATTTCTTTTCTCGACATAGGAAAAAATGGTGCAGTACCGTAACTTTCGGCCCAATATTTTGGGTAGTCGAATAAGGATGGCTGTTGTGCTTTGATCATAGAAGAACTCAATTTATTTGGTATTTTTTCAGCTTACTGCGTGTATTATTCAGTTTACTGAAATTCAGCGCGCGATTATAACAAAAATTGAGTGGTTTTTCTAAAGGTATCTACTATCTTTAAATACAATTAATCTATGGTGTTGTTAATTATATATTTAGAATAGAGCGGGCGCTTTAAATTTAGTGTAATTGACACTGTTCCATTAAGAAACAATGTGTTTTCCCTTTTTTTGCAGAAATTTCAAGTTCTGCAATTTCATCAGCGTTAAATAAACTATTCGATAAAATAACAGCAGAGCAATTACCTTTACTTAGTACGGAAGTAATTTGTGATAATGCGATTTTTGCTCGGTTAGCCACAGAGCTTTTATAATTCACCATAAGTATTTTTGATACATCTACACCATGTGTTTTTGCTAGCTTTTCAATAGATGTTTCTTCAGGGTTAATAAATAATAACCACTTCTTTTCTTGCTTATGTTGATGGCAAATATGGACATATTGACTTGAAAGCTCAAAGTCGTTAGTGACATTAGTATGTTGAAACCAATTTATATTTAATGGTGTTGCTGTATTAAAACCACTTTTTAATTGATTGATATTATTGGTGTTAGTGTTAATCATTATTAATTTCCTTAAGGCATATTAAGCAAAAATAGACATACTGTGTTTATATACAGTATGTCTATTTTGTTTAATATTCAATCTTTTTTTGTAATTAATTTATAATTCAGTTTCCTTAACGAGTAGATCAGAAAAATAAAATTTCTCTATAGCAGCATTTAATAGATTTTGTTATGGTGTTTAATACATTGAAAGCTTTCATTTGATACGTCTTAACCCTTCCAATTAATAATTATAATTGGTTAAGCAATGAGTATAACTATGTTTAGTAACATGAAAATAATTCTGGCTGATGACCATCCTTTATTTCGTCAAGCCTTGACGCTTACGTTAAGGTCACATTTTAACGGTGCAAAAATTTTTGAAGCACAAACTATCCCTGATCTTGATCAGCATTTACAAAGTGTAAGTGGTGTTGATCTCTTATTACTTGATCTTGATATTCCCGGTGCCAAAGGATTTGATAGTTTAATCGCCATTAGACGTACATACCCTGAATTGGGTGTGGTTATTATTTCTGGTTTTGAAGATAAAGAAACCATTTATAAGGCGATGAATTTTGGCGCGGCAGGTTTTATTCCTAAGTCTACGCCGGTTCCAGAAATGGTCCTTGCGATAAAAGAAGTTTTAAACGGTACGTTGTGGACGCCTGATGGTAAGTTTAATGGCCACGATACTGAAAAAAATATTGCGGGTGATAAAGTAGCGTCATTAACCCCTAAACAACATAAAATATTGTTGATGTTTGCTGATGGTTTGTTAAATAAACAAATCGCTTATGAACTAGGATTGTCTGAATCTACGATCAAAAGCCATGCGAGCACTATATTTTTAAAGTTAGGTGTTAGAAGCCGCACTCAAGCCGTTATTCTTTTAAATGAAGTGCAATCAAGTCAGAGCGTTTTTGGTCAGACTTCTACCGAATAGCTTAAGGCTCTCATATCTATTTAGTGCTAACGTTATTGTTATACCAATCTCACTAACTATGTGATCATTCCTACTTGCTAAAATCACCAACTACATCGTTATTTATTTAATTACTAGAACAACTAGTTATTGAAATAAATGCCTTGTATTTGGCAATTTTTTCTACGTATAAAATTGTTCACTTAATTAATGAAACTGGTATTAGCATCCTATTATTGGCATTCTTTGCTAGCACTACTTATTCGCACTACTTATTTGCATAGTTTTTAGCGAGTTCTTTTGTTAGTAATGCGCTCATTAGGGCTCGTAAGGCTAGTGGTTTAATAATTTTTTGTAAGTAACTAATGTTGTGTTGTTTGGCAAGTGCCATCAGGTTTTCATCTGTGGTCGCTGTTATCAGCACTGCAGGTAGGGAATATTGACTTGTTGACCTTAACTGCTTAATTAACTCAATCCCGTTAATTTGATGATGGGTGTGCTCTTTATTGCGTTCATCATTTAATAGATTATGCATACTTACGTCTAACTCTTCATTTTTAGCTTCTGTTAATTGATAGTCGACCAGAAAAATGTCTATTTCATCTTCATGCTTTTTATAAATTTCTTTGGCTTCTTGAGCGTTAATTGCGGTAAATACTTGGCATTGCCATGCGCTTAACAATGTTGACATACCATCTAGTATTGCTTGTTCATTATCAACACATAATACGCCGACACCTTGTAAGTTCATGCTAGCCGTCGGTTGTACTGGTTGCTCTTTCAACATTGATTTAATAATTGGAACATTAATACTGAATAAACAACCGTGCCTGGCTTGAGATTTCAGGTTAATTTTATGCTCTAAAATGTTGGCTAAACTTTGTGCTATATTTAAGCCCAAGCCTAATCCTTTAGGACCCATGTAATTACTCGTTTTTAATTGGGTAAACTGTTCAAACACTTGCTTTTGTTTTTCTACTGGGATACCTGGACCATTATCAAATACTTGAATAGAGAGCTCTTTTCCTTGTCGGCGACACCCTAATAATACTTTATTTTTTTTGTTGTTTTTATTTGTGTGTGCATAACGAAAAGCGTTACTTAAGAAGTTTTGAATAATTCTTGAAAGTAATGTTATGTCACTAGCAACAAACAGCTTGCTTGTTTTACAGTGAAACTCTATCTGGTATTCATCTGTTAGGGCATTAAATTCACTCGCTAACATAGTAAACAACTTTTCTACTGAAATTGATTCAATATTCGGATCAATATTACCGCTTTCAATACGAGATATTTCATTTAGATCGAGTAATAAACTATTGGCTATTTCTAAAGAATTATCAATTTTATTTATTTGCTCTCGAACATCATTGCTGACTTTTGGGTTTAAAGAAACTGAAGATGAAAATAGTCTAGCGGCCGATAACGGTTGTAGTAAATCGTGGCTGCATGCTTTTAAATATTGACTTTTTTTCACATGAGCTTGTACGGCTTTAGCTTTTGCTTGTGCTAATTCAAAGTTAGCCTGTGCGAGTTCTTTATTTGCTTGTTCTAACTCTGCGGTACGAAATTGTACTCTTGATTCAAGGTCTGTGTTTTCATCTTTGAGTACTTTTTCTGTTTGACGATATTTAGTGATATCAGAAAATATCATGACAAAACCACCACCGGGTATAGGGTTTCCTTCAATATGAATGTTTTTGCCATTTTTGAGTTTATATTCCGAGTTATGACGACTTCCTGCTTTTATAAATTGAATGCGTTTTTCTACTTGTTGTTCAATATCTTTAATAAAGTAGTCTTGTTGACTCAAGTTGAAATAAATTAATTGGCTTATAGGGCAGCCTATATAAATAATATCATTGGGGTAATTAAAAATATCTACGTATTGTTTATTCCATGCAACTAACTTTAGTTCACTATCAATAACTGATATTCCTTCACTAACATTCTCAATGGCACTTTGTAGCACAGTACGACTAAATTCTAGTTGCTGGCTAGAGTTATCTTCTACCAACTTAGCGACTTGATCAAAAGGTAAGTTTTGGCCGCTGGTTGCAAAAGATATAACTAATTTTGCTGAAGCTGAACCTAATACGCGAGCTAGGGTTGTTTCAGCATGAAGTAAGACTGTTTCATTAAATTGTTTACTGTGTTTATTACGATAAGGACGATGAAACTGTTTAAAGCACTGTTTAGCTTTTTCTTGGCCAATGAAGCGAGCCATTAAAAACTCTAACTCAACTATTTCCACTTTAGTTTGAGCGGGTAAACGCCATTGCGTATTGACCCTATCCTTATAGAAAAATCTACTTTGCATTTGTTCTCGAATACTTTGTCTTGTTAATAAAGAAACAAACCAAAGTGAGGTAATGTTGATCAGCAACCCAAGTAATGTCACCACCGTAGTTTTTGGTAAATCACTATTTTCAAAGGGATGTGGATATAATCCTAATTGTGGTAGTAAATTAAAGAGCACCCAAATAGTAAAGCCACTGCTTATGCCTGTTAGCACACCTGCAAGTGTCGCCTTGCGCCAGTAAAATGCGACAAATAAAGTAGGCCCTACCTGAGCTATTGCACCAAAAGCTACTTCACCTAATGACGAGAGGGTATCGGGTGGTGACAGTAACAAAAGACCATAGCTTAAGAAAATAACAAATAAGACGAGTGCTTTACGAATAAATAAAAGTTGAGATTGGAAATGATTAAAATTGTGATGTTGTTTACGCGAGAATTTAAACATTAACGGGAAAACAATCTCATTACTGAGCATGGTACTTAACGCGATTGTGGAAACAATTACCATTGAACTTGCAGCAGAAATAGCCCCTAAAAAGGAAAATAAAGACAGCCACACTTCGCCATGAAAAGCAGGTAAAAAGAGTACATAAGCATCTGGTGGCAGAGAATCTCCATAATTTAAATGACCCGCTAAACCTAATGGACCAGCAAAAAAACCAAAAATAAGTACGTAAATAGGTAACAACCATCTCGCCATGGAGCTTGTTTTTTGGTCTTTTATTTCGACAAACATAACTTGAAATTGTCTTGGTAAACATAAAAAAGCAGACATAACGATGATTAACATGCCGAACATACCAACAAAGTTAGAAAAATCAAATTGTTGCTGAATATTTAATTGATCTTTTGATAACTCCCAAATATCCATTGGTGAGTCATAAATAATAAAACAAACGAACAGGCCTACCAGAAGAAAAGCAATTAATTTCACGAGTGATTCAAAGGCTATTGCAATCATTACTCCAGGGTGACGCTCAGTTATATCAATAGTGCGAATACCAAAAATAATAGTAAAAACAGCCAGAATAATACTAACAATTAACCCTATTTTCCAAATAGGTAAATGCTGTGTTTCTTGTAAAATTTGATAGGAATAAATAATCGCTTTTAGCTGTAAGGCTATATAGGGCATAGTTCCAATTAAAACGACTATGGTAATAATAACGGCTAAATTTTGAGACTTACCAAAACGTGCAGAAAGTAAATCAGCTATAGAGGTTATTTTAAGCTCTAAGCTTGTTTTTATCATTCGCTGAATAAAAGGCCAAGCAAATACAAATAATAAAACAGGGGCTAAATACACAGAAAGATAGGTGTAGGAGTTATTAGCCGCTTGTGCACTTGTGCCTAAAAATCCCCATGAAGTGCAATAAACACCTAAAGATAAGGCATAAATAATGGCTTGTTGTTTAGTTTTTAGTTTATTTCTGTATTTACCACCTAAATGGGCAATAAGAAATAATAAACTTATATAGCCAATGCTAACGCTAACTAATAACCAATTTGCAAACATACCTATTCCAGAAAACTAAACCTTCTTACTAAATTTACCATAGTTCACCCACAATATATTTCTATATTTCTATAACTTAAGTACTAGTACCTTGGTTATTTAAACACCTACTACTAAAGGACTAAGCGCTAGGTGCTAAGTCTTATTGCCGATTGTTACATTTGTTTACTGTTCTATTATGTTTTTGAACAAAGAGAATAACAAAACAATAAATACAAACAGTAAAACTATAAATAAAAAATATAAGAAAGGGGAATAGTAATGTTTAGCAATAAGTCTACAAAAAACAAATCTAAAAAATTATTACTTGCTGGAAGTTTACTTTTAGCTACGGGTGTCGCTAATGCAGCTTACGACATTAAGTTGACTGATGAAGATAGCCTATCGTTTGGTGGCTACATTAAAGTAGATGCTCGCTATGTTGATGGGGATGTTGCATACCGACCATATTGGGCTGGATCAGGTACTAAGCTTGATGAAAGTGCTTCTCAATTTAATCTTTTTGCCAATGAAACCCGATTTAATATGAAATATACCCATGATGATGTTATGGGGTTTATTGAATTGGACTTTTGGGGAGGCGGGGGTAATGAGATTGTTTCAAACTCTGCTAACCCTCGTATTCGTCATGCGTTTATTAAGTATAAAGATGTATTAGTAGGGCAAACATGGTCAACCTTTATGAATACTAGTGCTATTCCTGAATCAGCAGATTTTGCCGGCGCTACCTTAGGTTTAGTTTTCATTCGACAAGGTCAAGTTCGCTACACCATGGGGGACTTTCAAGTATCAATTGAAAACCCTGAAAGCTGGGGTGGTGATACCGCTAATGACAGCATTCCAGATGTTGTTGCACGTTATAACCTAAAAGGTGACTGGGGAAACATTTCTTTTTCTGCACTAGGTCGCCAGTTAAATACTAATTTAGGTAATACCGAAACAGCGATAGGTGCTTCAATTGCTGGTCGTATTAACACTATTGGTAAAGATGATCTTAGGTTTCAACTTCATCAGGGTGAAGTAGGTCGTTATGTTGGTGCTGGTTTTACTCCCGATATCTTCACCAAAACAGATGTGAATGGCAATGTCATTGAAGAAGTGGAAGACGTTACGTCTTATCTTGTTGCTTACCGTCATTATTGGACTGACACATTAAGAAGTACCGTACTTTATGGTGCTGCTGATGCGGACTCTTCAGGTGCTGATCGTCGCCAATGGGGTGTGAATTTATTTCAAAACTTAACCAAGCAGTTAGCGGTTGGTGTTGAAGTAGGTAACTTCACTATGAAAGAGCAAGATGCTGATTCAAATTACGCACAACTTTCATTGCAATACGTACTTTAGTTTTCAAGTAAAGCGTTGTTGACGTAACAGTTCCCATTTTGTTGTTACGTTTTGGTGGGGGGATATTCCCCCACTTTTTTTAAACGCATATATTATTTTTTATTAATTTAGGAGAGGGAGTATGGCTGAGTCAATACTCAAAGTAGAGCAAGTTTCATTAGCATTTGGTGGTGTGAAAGCGCTAACTGATGTTAGCTTTGAAGTTCCCCGAGGCTCTGTATTTTCGATAATCGGCCCAAATGGTGCTGGTAAAACGTCCATGCTTAATTGTATTTCTGGTCGTTATCGTCCTAATTCAGGCAATATTATTTTTAATGATCAAAATGTCACTAAGTTACTGCCAAATGATAGAGCAGATCTTGGTATGGGACGTACTTTTCAAAACTTAGCTTTATTTGGCCACATGTCGGTATTAGACAATATTATGGTTGGTCGTCACCACCTATTAAAAAATAATTGGCTTACAGGCCCATTATATTGGGCTTCAAATGCACAAAAAGAAGAATTAGCACATAGACGATACGTAGAAGAAGTTATCGACTTTTTAGAAATATCTCATATCAGAAAATCTGTTGCCGGCACGCTGTCTTATGGTTTACGTAAACGCGTCGAGTTAGCGAGAGCAATGGCATTAAAACCAGAATTAATTTTACTTGATGAGCCTATGGCAGGTATGAACCTGGAAGAAAAAGAAGACATGGCTCGTTATATTCTCGATTTAAATGAAGAGTTTGGCATTACGGTTGTGATGATTGAGCATGACATGGGTGTGGTCATGGATATCTCCCATCAGGTGATGGTACTCGATTTTGGTAAAAAGCTTATTTCTGGCTTACCAGAGGAAGTGATGGCTGATCCACACGTGAAGCGTGCTTACCTGGGTATAGAAGATGACGAAATTGAAAAAGCGATTGTCTATGAAGAAAAGGAGGCTAGCTAATGTCAAGTTTAACAGAAGTAACTACAAGTAAAGATTTTGATATGGGGGCATTAGATACCTTCCCTAAAATACTTCGTCATAATGCACAGAAATACCCTAATGACATTTCGATGCGTGAAAAAGAGTTTGGTATATGGAATGAGTTTACTTGGTTAGATTATCAAAATCGCGTTAAGTGGCTTTCTTTATCCTTAAGAAAGTTGGGCATTCAGCCTAAAGATGCTATTGCCTTATTAGGTGACAACCGCCCTGAATGGGTTTGGGGTGAAGTTTGTGCTCATGCCATGGGTTGTTATTCTATTGGTATTTTTCAAGATTCATTACATGAAGAAGTAGTTTATTTACTCAATAAAAGTAATGCGACCGTTGTTATTGCCGAAGATGAAGAGCAGTGCGACAAGTTACTTGAGTTGGGTGATGATATTCAAGACGTAAAAATCATTGTTTATTGTGATCCTCGCGGCATGCGAAAATATGATGATAAACGACTGGTTAATATTGAAGATCTTTATAAGCAAGGCCAAGAGATAGAGCAAGCATCTCCTGAATTATATGACTTATATGTTGACTCAACTTGCGCAGAAGAAACCGCTATTTATTGTACAACTTCAGGTACAACGTCTAAGCCTAAAATTGCTTTTTTAGGTGGTGGTAATTTTGTTAAACACTGTAGTTCATATCTACGCGCTGATCCCCGTCAAGCCGGGGATAATTATGTATCAGTTCTGCCATTGCCTTGGATTATGGAACAGGTATACGCCGTTGGCCAAGCATTAATCGCAAGACAAATTGTTAATTTTGTTGAAGAACAAGAAACCTTAATGGCTGATTTACGTGAAATTGGGCCAAGTTTTGTGTTACTTGCGCCACGTGTTTGGGAAGGTATTTTAGCTGACGTTAAAGCCCGAATGATGGATTCAACACCTTTAAAACAAAAATTATTTGATTATGCTTTTGCGTTAGCAGAAAAAGCACAAAATCAAGGGAAGCGCTCGTGGCTTGCTGATTTTCTGTTAATGAATGCGTTGAAAGATAGATTAGGTTTTACTTTCTTGAAATCGGCTGCAACAGGTGGTGCCGCAATGGGACCTGATACTTTTAGATTCTTTCAAACCATTGGTGTGCCTTTACGTCAACTTTATGGTCAAACCGAACTTTGTGGTGCATACACTGTTCACGAAGAAAACGACGTTGACTATGACAGTGTTGGTGTTGCCTTTGATAGTGCCGAAGTAAAAGTTATTAATACTGATAAAGCAGGCGTTGGTGAAGTTATTGCAAAAACGGTTGGTATGTTTACCGGCTATTTAGATAACCAAAAAGCCTACGATGAAGATGTTATTGATGGTTGGATGCATACCGGGGATGCTGGTTATTTTAAACCATCGGGCCACCTAGTTATTATTGATCGCATTAAAGATCTCGCAAAAACTAATAATGGTGTGCAGTACTCTCCACAATACATTGAGAATAAATTGAAATTTTCGTCTTTCATTGGCGAAGCCGTAATTCTAGGTAAAGACAGACCTTATTTAAGCGCTTTAATCTGTATTCGTTTTTCAATCGTTTCAAAATGGGCTGAGCAACAAGGTTATAGCTTTACTAATTACACAAGCTTGTCAGCCTTACCTGAAGTTTATGAAAAATTGAGTGAAGAAATAGCCAAGGTTAATGACACGTTACCTGATGCTCAAAAAATTAATAAATTTATATTACTTTATAAAGAGTTAGATGCTGATGATGGTGAATTAACTCGTACCCGTAAAGTGCGTCGCAGTGTTATTGCAGACAAATATGGAGACATCATTACGTCTATTTACGATAACAAAGAGAAAGTTGATATAGATACCGTGATTACCTTCCAAGATGGCGGAAGTTCACGCATTAAAACTCAGCTTAAGGTGTCTACGCTAATCGAAAATGATGGTAGCGCAGTGTCTGCAAATAAAGTTAGCCAAATAGAGAGGAAAGCATCATGAATTTTGAACTCTTAACTCAATTAGTAGTAAACGGCCTGATAGTTGGTTTGTTATATGGCGTAATTGGGATGTGTTTTGTTTTGGTTTATAAATCAACACAAATTGTAAACTTTGCTCAAGGTGAGTTTTTACTTATTGGTGCCTGGGTATGTTGGGCATCACTTATTTACTTAGAGCTTCCGTTCTTTGCTGGTTTCTTACTTTCGCTTTGTTTTATGGCCGCTTTTGGGGTGTTACTACAAATGATAGTGCTAAGACCTATGATAGGCGAGCCTATTATCTCGGTTATTATGGTAACGATTGGACTCTCAATATTCTTCCAAGCACTTATGAAATGGATATTTGGTGTGTCACCACAAAGTTATCCTCAAGTATTTGATACTCAAACGATTAATATTTTGGGGTTAAATATAGAAATGGCGTATCTAATGAGTACCATTATCGCCTTGGTTATCATGATAGCTTTCTATTTATTCTTTAAACATTCTAAGCATGGTTTGGCGATGCGTGCTACCGCTTTTGACCAACAAGTATCACAAAGCTTAGGCATATCTGTTAAACATGTTTTTGCGATGAGTTGGGGGATTGCCGCAACAGTATCAGCAACAGCAGGTATCGTTATTGGTATGGTAAATGGGGTTTCAGATTCACTTTCTATTATGGGCATAAAAGTTTTTCCAGCGGTTATTTTAGGTGGATTAGACTCAATTGTAGGTGCAATTGTGGGCGGCTTAATTATTGGTGTGTTAGAGAATGTTGCTGAGTTTTTTGATAGTCAATATTTACACATTGGCAACATGTATGACATAGCACCATTTTATGTATTGTTAATAATTCTTTGGTTCAAGCCTTATGGATTGTTTGGTACTAAAGACATTGAGCGTATATAACGCGACTTAATTAACAAAAAAGAATAATTATTAGGAGTAACTTATGTCGAGCTTAACTATGCGTCCGTGCGGAGATTTCCGTACGAGCTATAAACAAGACAATACAATTTTTGAAACAAAAACCATCCGTTGGGTAACTATATTTACCATTATTGCTTTGTGCTTTGCACCCGTATTACTTGATGGATACTTTATTACCTTATTGATTCAAATATCATATTTGGGCATTGCAGCACTGGGTTTAAATATTCTAGTGGGGTATACCGGGCAAATATCGTTAGGTCATGGGGCTTTCTTTGGCTTTGGTGCATTTGCCTCAGCCTGGTTGAATACAAGCTTTAATATACCCGTGTTTTTGTGTATTCCTTTGGCTGGTTTTTTAACCATGGCTGTTGGCATGATGTTTGGTGCACCGGCGGCAAGAATTAAAGGCTTATACCTGGCAATAGCAACATTAGCATCGCAATTTATTATTGAGGATTTCTTTTCTCGTGCTGAGTGGTTCTCAGGTGGTGCTTCAGGCTCTATGGCAGAGCCAGTAAAATTGTTTGGTTTTGTTTTTGATACTGACCAAAGTTTTTATTATATCGCGCTATTCGCCTTAGTTTTTATGTTTATTTGGGGATGTAATTTAATGCGAAGCCGTGATGGCCGAGCATTTATTGCGGTACGAGACCATTATTTATCAGCTGAAATCATGGGCGTTAAATTAAATAAATATCGCTTATTATCTTTTGGTATCTCTTCATTCTATGCCGGTATTGGTGGTGCGTTATACGCGCATTACTTAGGTTATGTATCTGCCGAAGGTTTTACCATTATGATGTCGATTCAATTCTTAGGGATGATTATTATTGGTGGCTTAGGGTCTATTAAAGGCACTTTAATGGGCGTTATCTTTATGGTGTTCTTACCAGAGGTATTATCAAGCGGCGTTGGTTTTATGAAAATGACTGATTGGGGCAATATTCCAATGGTTATCGATGGTTTGGCTTACATTAAAGAGATGGCTATCGGTTTGGTTATTATCGCATTTTTAATTTTTGAACCAGAAGGTTTATCACATCGCTGGACGCAAATTAAAAACTATTGGAAATTCTATCCATTTGCTTACTAAGCACTTTTTTAAAGTTATTAGTAAGTCGTGGAGAATAAGATGAAGTTA
This sequence comes from Colwellia sp. 20A7, assembly GCF_009832865.1. Classification (NCBI taxonomy): domain Bacteria; kingdom Pseudomonadati; phylum Pseudomonadota; class Gammaproteobacteria; order Alteromonadales; family Colwelliaceae; genus Colwellia; species Colwellia sp. 20A7. The sequence continues at coordinate 1,928,976 of NZ_CP047130.1, forward strand.
AGTTTATGGGGAGAATTCTAACTTAACTTCTGAATAAAACGTAAATAGAAAAGTTTAACAACCTAATATATAACAATAAGTTAAGGAACATCACATGAGAAAAACTATAAATAAAAAATTATTACTAAGTTCAATTGCTACTACTGTTTTGTTAAGTGCTACTAGCCAAGTACAGGCACAAGATTCTGTTTTTGTTGGTCATTTGGCTGATATGTCAGGTCCAACAGCATTTGTGGGTAAAAATTATGCTGATGGTGTACGAGACTCACTCGCCTATATAAATGCTAATGGTGGCATTAATGGAACTAAACTTGAATCTGAAACAATTGATTATGCTTATAAAGTACCACAAGCAATTGCCAATTATAAAAAATGGAAAACGCGTAAAAACATGGTTGCGATGCAAGGTTGGGGAACGGCAGATACAGAAGCATTAATCTCTTTTGTTGCACGTGATAAAACACCTGTTTTCTCTGCGTCTTATTCTGGACATTTAACTGATCCAACCGCTAAAAACCCACATACGAAAAAACCAGCACCTTATAATTTCTTTTATGGAGCATCATACTCAGATGCCTGTCGTGGTTTAGTTCAGTGGGCAGCTGATGATTGGAAAAAGAAAGGTAAAGACGGTAAACCCAAATTTACTCATATTGGCGCAAATCATCCATTTCCAAATGCTCCAAAAGCCGCTTGTGCAGAGTATGCTGAAGAACTAGGTTTTAATGTGCTACCACCGGTTGTTATTTCTATGAAACCTGGCGATTTTAAAGCCCAATGTTTAAGTATTAAAAGCTCAGGATCAAATTATGGCTATATCGGTAACTTAGGCGGTTCAGTTCAGTCATTAGTTAAATCGTGTAGTACCGTTGGTGTTGATATTCAATTTATGTCAAACATTTGGGGCGGCGATAAAGAGGTATTTGCAGCCGCAGGCGAGGGGATTCAAGACTATATATTCCCAACGATGACACCTTTCTGGGGAGATGATGTACCAGGCATGAAGTTGCTACGTGAAATTTCTAAAATGTCAGATGAATCAGGTAAAGAAGAACGTGTTCATCACTATATTCGTGGTGTTTGCTCAACTTACTACATGAAAGAAGCAATGGAATGGGCTAAAGAAAATGGTGGTATTACCGGTGAAAATATCAAAAAAGGAATGTATGTTCATAAAGATTGGGTGCCAAAGGGCTTAGAAGGTGTTTGTTTAGCTGCTAACTGGACTAACGAAGATCACCGTGGTGTTAACCAAGTTAACATTTACAAAGGCAACTATAACGATGGTGATATAAAAATTGAAAAAGTATCACAAGTTACCTTAGAACGTCGTGATGATTGGTTAGGTTACTAATTTTAGGTTATTAACTTTAGGTCATTAACTTTAGGTCATGAATTTCGGGTAATCGATTACAGCAACAATGATGTCATTGTTGCTAGCCACAACCATTAATTAAATTATTCATTTAGTTCTGTGGTTGTGGCGATAACTTGATAATTTGGCGTAATAAAATTAGTTAGAGAGTTTGTGATTATATCTGATGGGTATTAATTTCAAATTAGGCAAATATAAAGATTTTAACGGAGCATATAAATATGTCTCAGACAGCAGCAAAAATTCAAACAGCCACACCTATGTTATCAGTTAACAATATAGAAGTTGTTTATGATGAAGTTATTCAGGTACTTCGTGGGGTTTCTTTAGATGTACCAGAAGGAGATGTTGTTACTTTACTTGGACCTAACGGGGCAGGGAAATCGACAACCTTAAAAGCAATTTCAGGGCTTTTAAAGACAGAATATGGTGAAGTTACTAAAGGTGATATCACTTTTATGGGTGAGCGTATCGATAAAAAGAATGCAGAAGATGTTGTGCGTAGTGGTCTTTTTCAGGTAATGGAAGGGCGTCGTATTATTGAAGATATGACATCAATTGAAAACCTTAAATTAGGTGCTTATACCCGAAAAGATTCACAAATAAATCAAGATATAGAAATGGTCTTTCATTATTTTCCTCGGTTAAAAGAGCGTACTGGTTTAGCAGGGTATTTGTCGGGTGGCGAACAGCAAATGTTAGCGATTGGCAGAGCATTAATGGCCCGTCCTAAAATGATTTGTTTGGATGAGCCATCAATGGGTTTGTCACCGTTGTTAGTAAAAGAAGTTTTTGGAATTATTAAGAAAATAAATGTAGATCAAGGTATTACCATGTTGTTGGTTGAGCAAAATGCTAACTATGCAATAAAGGCTGCTGACTATGGGTACATTATGGAGTCAGGAAAAATAGTGCTTGATGGTACGCAAGAACAATTATTGAGTAATGAAGATGTGAAAGAGTTTTATTTAGGTGGCGGTAATGAAGAGCGGAAAAGCTTTAAGAACCTAAAATCTTATAAACGACGTAAACGTTGGTTGTAAAATTGTACCTGACTATTAATTACCCTTTGTAAGTTTGCTCAGAAAACTAGTCACTTTACCTTAGGCCTTAGCTTATCTTGTAAACATCGAATGGGTTGACGGCTACCTGAAAAGTACATAGTAAACTTAAATAATATTAAACGTTATCACAAGAGGTTATCGAGTAACCATGAATAAATACTTTTACGAGAGTGAGTGCCAAAGCTCACCATTGCGAGAGCAAGCATTAATAGGGCGTTTGGCAGACTTTATCAATTATGCTAAACAGGAATGTGATCACTATAAAGAAACGCTAGCTCATATTGATGGGGAGAAAATCACTAGCCGTGAATTGTTAGCCCAACTTCCTATTACTCGAAAGTCTGATTTAATTCGTTTGCAGGCTAAGCATTCTCCTTTGGGAGGGGTGAACGCTGCAAAAGCTAATTTAGGTCGAATCTTTCAATCGCCTGGCCCTATTTATGATCCTGAAAACACGAAAGATGATTGGTGGCGTATGGGACAAGCTTTTTACGCCGCGGGATTTAGGCAAGGTGAAATTGTTCAGAATTGTTTGTCTTATCATTTAACGCCTGGCGGTTTTATACTTGATTCAGGCGCTAGAGCTTGTGGTTGTGTCGTGATCCCTGCAGGTCCAGGACAAACAGATCAACAACTCGATATTATTGAACACTTAAAACCACAAGGCTATGCCGGTACTCCTTCATTTTTAAAAATATTATTGGATAAAGCCAAAGCTGAAAACCGAGACGTATCTAGTTTAACTAAGGCTTTGGTCACAGGTGAAGCTTTACCTAAATCCTTAAGAGCGGAGTTCTCTGCTGCAGGAATTGATACTTTGCAGGCCTATGCGACTGCTGATGTTGGTCTTATTGGCTTTGAATCACAAATTGATGATGGTTTAATTATTGCTGAAGACCTACTTGTTGAAATAGTACGTCCAGGCAGTTTAGAGCCTGTTGCTGAAGGCGAAGTGGGCGAGGTTGTTGTTACTAGTTTTAATGTAGATTACCCACTTATTCGTTTTGCTACCGGAGATTTATCTGCAGTGAAGTTAGGCGTAAGCGACTGCGGTCGAACTAATATGCGTATTAAGGGATGGTTAGGGCGTGCAGACCAAACAACTAAAGTTAAAGGTATGTTTGTTCATGCAAATCAAATTGAGCAGGTTAGGCAAGTATATCCATACATTGCTAAGATGCGTTTACTGGTCTCGCAAGTTAATTACAATGATAAAATGCACTTACAGTGCGAATTAACTGATGATAAATACTTGGACGAAGATGTTACAAGTACGCTTGATAGTATTAGTAGCACACTGAAAAAGGTTACAAAATTAACAGGAACGATAGAGTTTGTTGCAACTGGAACGCTTGCTGATGATGGCAAAGTTATTGATGATGTTCGAACTATTGATTGATTGATTTATAACAATTAAGTTAAGTCGAATTAAGATAAAGCAAGTTCCAAGCTGGGCTTAATTAAATCTAATATTAAGGAATAAATATGGAAATCAAAGCTTTTCAAGACTGTTACCCGGAAGAACTAAGTCATTGTTATGGATGTGGTAAAAATAATAGTCATGGCCATCAGTTAAAAAGTTTTTGGCAAAATATTGATAAAGAAAATTTATTAGCGAGTACAACAATCGCCCATTATATGCCGGAAGACATTTATACCGCAATTCCGGGCTTTGTTTATGGTGGTATGCTTGCTTCGCTGATCGATTGTCATGGTACTGGCAGTGCCTCTGCAATGGCTTATCTTGCTCAAAATCGTGAAATGGGTAGTGCACCTGCATTACGGTTTGTAACCGGTGCATTGAACATTAATTACTTAGCGCCAACACCACAAGGTGTTGAATTAACGTTAATAGGGCATTTTAGTGAAGTAAAAGAAAGAAAAGTTATTGTTGATATAACTTTGTCTGCTGATGACACTGTTTGTGTCAAAGGGCAGGTGATTGCCGTACTGATGCCTGAAGGTATGACACCTAAAAGCTAATGTGTATTACTATGTAATAGTGTGATAATTCAGACCCTGTAACAATATCTGTGTAAGTACCATTTTTAAATATAGTCTGAAATACGGTCTTCGAATTCAATCATAAAACGATTCAAGGCCGATTTCCAATTCCTTATTGGCATAGTCCATTTTTTCGATGCTTGAGTAATGGCTAAGTAAATAACTTTCTTAGCTGAGTCATCGTTGGGAAATACCTTTCTGTTTTTAACCGCTTTGCGTATAACGCTGTTTAACGATTCTATCGCATTCGTTGTGTATATAGCCTTGCGGATATCATTCGGGTAAATGAATAAGGTATTGAGATTATCCCAATGACGTCGCCAGGAAGCTGATATGCTTGGGTATTTATCGTCCCAGCGTGCTGAGAATGCATCTAATGCCTTCAATGCTTGCTCTTCGTTTATGGCTTGGTAAATCGTTTTTAGGTCTTTGGTTACCGCTTTATAATCATTATAAGGCACAAATTTCAGCGAATTCCTTACCATATGTACAATACATAACTGTATTTGAGTATTTTCAAAGGCGGTATTAATGGCATCAGGAAAGCCTTTTAAACCATCAACACAGGCAATAAGGATATCTTGAACGCCTCGGTTTTTGAGCTCGGTCAACACATTAAGCCAGAATTTAGCCCCTTCATTTTCAGAGAACCACATACCCAGTAAGTCCTTTTGCCCTGTGACATCAACGCCTAGCGCTAAATAAACCGCTTTGTTGATAACCTTATTATCTTCTCTGATTTTTAGACGGATACAGTCCATATAAACGATAGGATAAACAGGCTCTAACGGCCTTGTTTGCCATTCATCGACTTTTTCAATAACCGCGTTGGTCACACGAGAAATTAAGGTGGGAGAGACTTCTGCGCCATAGAATTCATCAAACGAGTCGACGATATCGCGCGTCGTCATACCTTTGCCGTAAAGGTATAAAATCTTGTCGTCCATAGAGGTGAATCGTGTTTGATTTTTCTTTACGAGGAGCGGCTCGAAGCTACCATCACGGTCACGTGGTGTATTTAGCTCAAACTCTCCGTCCTCGGTTTTAACTTTTTTAGCGCTAAACCCGTTACGGTTGTTGGGCGTACTCGTTTTTTCATGTTTAGCGTAACCAAGGTGGTCGTCTAATTCGGCATTTAGTGCCGCTTCAACAGTAACCTTGGTTAGCATAGCTCTGAATTTATCTAAATCTTCGCCTGTTTTAATACTTTTTGCGGCTTCTTTTGCAAAAGCTTCAAGTTCTTTATGGTTCATGTGTTTTACCTTTCTTTGATACCACTAGGGTAACTGATGAAAAGTACTTACACAAAATCTGTTACAGGCTCATAATTCAACCTAGCGCAAGTTAATTAGTCTAAAACTGCTACAGGCTCGTAGCTGTTATTGGGCTAATTAACTTTTAGACTCACTTTTAACCCACTTCTTGAACTGTCTTTTTAGCTAAGCGCTTACCCGCTAAACTCTTGCGATTCTAAATTTATATCATACTCACAATTACCTTCGTAAGTTTCAAACCACCAAAGTATTTTATACAGTGAATTATTTCCACCATAAACAATCCTTTAGTTTGTTCTTGAATAACATCACTACTGTCAACTTAACTATTAGCGATATCGTTATAAAAAAATCAGATATTACATGTTTTATCGGCTAAAGGAAGTCGACTTACTCGTAATTTGATGAGCAATTAAATATTTTTGGAAGTGGTCAGTGGCTAATGGTTTACTGTATAAATAACCTTGTAATTGTTCGCAGTGTAATCCAGCTAGAAATTTTAGTTGTTGATTAGTTTCAACGCCTTCAGCTACAACATTCATACCTAAGTTATGAGCGATAGTGATAATGGTAGCAACCATATTCCTACCTTTTTCAGACTCTTCAATATCATCGACAAAAGCTTTATCTATTTTTAAAGTGTTAAGCGGGAATTTTTTCAAATACGCTAAAGAGGAGTAGCCTGTGCCAAAATCGTCTAGGGATAAATGAATACCCATAGCTCTTATTTGTAACATCGTTTCGATAGCACTTTGCGGAGAGTTCATGACTGTACCTTCGGTAATCTCCAACTCTAAATGCTTGGGTGGTAACTTACTCTCTTTTAAAATATTTGCTATTTGTGCAACTAAGTTAGATTGAGTAAATTGTACCGCAGACAAGTTTACAGCGACTCGGCCATCGAATAAGCCGGCATCGACCCATTTTTTTGTAGCAAAGCAGGCTTTTCTTAATACTATTTCCCCTATCTCAATAATCTGTCCCGTTTCCTCTGAGACAGGAATGAAAGTAACAGGGCTTATAATACCTTTACTAGGTGTTTCGAAGCGAACTAATGCCTCCATTCCTGAAATTTTTCCACTCGCAATTTCAATTTTTGGCTGATAGTAAACAGAAAATGAATCATCTTTTAAACCATGTCGAATTAAACTTTCTATTTGTAATCGTTTTACTGCTTGTTTGTTCATGGAATCACTGAAGAATTGGTATTTATTACCGCCATTACCTTTTGCATGATACATCGCTGTATCAGCATTTTTTAGGAGCTCGTGACCTGTATTGCCGTCTTCAGGAAACAATACAACACCAATACTACTGTACAAGACTATTTCTTGGTTTTTTATTTTGAAGGGGATAGCTACCGTACGTAAGATATCTTTGGCTAATGAAGTAATAGTATGTATATCATTAGTGCCTTCAAGGATAATACTAAACTCATCACCTCCTAATCGATAAACGGTATCTTGTTTACGTCTGAGCGTTAACATTCTCTTAGCCATTTGACATAAAATAGCATCACCTATTTGATGTCCCATAGAGTCATTGATTTTTTTAAAGTTATCTAAATCAAATACGAGTATGGCATGATTAATATTATTATTTACTAATCGAGCTTGGTTAGCTTGAAAATATGAACGATTAGGTAAACCGGTTAATAGGTCTGAGCTGGCTAATTTTTTCAATTCAGATTCTATTTCTTTACGTTTTGTTATATCGGAAAAAACACCAACAAAATGAGATATTTTGTTATTTTCGTCATGAAGAATATCTAAATTTAAATCAGCAAAAAATTTACTACCATCAGCTCGTAAACTTTCTATTTCACCATGCCAACTACCTTTCGTGACTAAATGTTGCTTAATATTTTGAGTGAAGCTTTTAGGGTATTGTTTGAACGTGATCGGTTGGCCGATCATTTGATCTCTTGCTTGTTTTGTTATACGTTGAAAGGCTTTATTAATATCTACAATATTAAATTGACGATCATAGATAACAACGGCATCTGATATATTTTGTATGCATCGAGCAAATAATTTTAAACTTTCTTCAGCTTTTTTTATTTTACTAATATCTTTAAGTGTACCGGTCATACGTGAAGGATTATTCTTGTCATCACGTTCGACTATTTTTCCTCGATCTAAAATCCAAATCCATTGATTGTTTTTATCTTTAACTCGGTAAGTTGCTTCAAAATGTTCTGTTTTTTCAGAAACATGATCAGCTAGCGCACTTTTTACTTTTTCAATATCGTGTTCATGTATGTTAGTTTCTTTATTACCATTGTGATATGTATGGGCACTTTTATTTCGAGTGCCATCTTGAGGAAACTCTAAAACTCCCCAAATATTAGAACGATATATTTTGTCTGTGATAATGTTCCAATCCCACATCTCATCGCCACTGCCCCAAAGTGATAGCTTTAAGCGTTCTTCACTTTCTTTTATCTGTGAGTTATAGTGTTTTTTGTTTTTATATTGTTGAAATATATAAATTAAAAACAATAAAGAGATAAATGTATAGACCGTTATCATACTTGCTGATAACCACCAAGGTGGTAATATTCTTACATTTAATCGACTCAGTTTAGCTTGTTGAGGATAATGAACATCAAAGGCTTGTACTTCAAATATATAATCACCTGGGCTTAAATTGGTGTAAGTAGCCCGGTTGTTATATCTTCCTGTATTAATAGAAGCATCAATCCAATCAGTTTCCAGTTCTACTAACCTATATTTGTAGCGTAGTTGATTATTAAGTTTTGCATTAGGAGAGACAAATTCGAAACTTATAGGAGATTGCTTGTAGGCTAATTCGAGTAATGCTAAATTATTTAGTTGTTTTTTAAGGGTAAAAGAAGCAGGTGCATTGGTTAATTCTTCTGTCTCATCTATTTTAATCGGGACTTTTTTATTAGCAACATAAAGATTTGTGAATATTGGCGCGGTAATATTTTGTTTTATTTTTAGTAGTTCATCGGGACTAAACTGATAAAACCCATTGGGACTACCAAAAAACATTTCACCATTACTTGACTTAAAGGCTGCTGATTCCTGGAATTCAGGGGTGTTGATATCAAAGTCTAAATCAAACTTTATTATTTTTTCTGTTGTAAGTGATATAGAGTTTATACTTGTATTTGTTGCTACCCAAATATTTTCATTATTATCAACCAATAACGAGGCAATATAATTGTTTTGTAAACCATTATTCTCATTGAATGTATAGTTTTCTTTATCATTAAGGACTGTTAAGCCTTGAGATTCGGTGCCTAATAGAAAATTATTATTATGCATCCAAATGTTATTGATTAAACTGTTATTAATAATGTCTGTTAATTTTTTACTCGTCTCTTCATAAGAATAATTATATGTATCAAAGGTAAATGCTTGATTATTTTTTGATAAAAGAAAAAGTTTATCCCCATTAACTTGAAAGTTAATGAATTTACTTCTATTACGCGTTGGGTAAACAGTAAATGTGTTTTGTTCTATTTGATATTGTGTTAAAAAATCATTGTTATTAAGGTACCAAAGGCTTTCTCTTATTTTTACTACAAAGTTATCAATAGGGTGGTTTGACTCATTTAACCAAGCCTTATGTTCTGTAGTACTATTATTATTTATATCATATTGATAAAGTCTCCCACTTTCTGTCCTGAGAAAAAGTTGTTCACTATTAGTTGATATAACCTGCCAAATATTTTCATTTAAATTCAGTTTACTTTTAGTTAATACTTTTGTTTTAGATAAGCTAAACAACCCATTTTTTTCTGTAGATAACCAAATGGTACCGTCAGAGCTTTCTGCAAAAGATTCAACGCGATAACCTTGACCATTATCTTTAGCTAGACCATGATAAATAAAATCTTTCAATGCTGAATATTGATTGACTCCTCCACCGTAACTAGCGAGCCACATATTATTATTGTTGTCACGATAGATATCCATTAACCAGTTGTCACTTATAGACGTTGATTTTGGATTGCTTTGGTAGCTTTGAACTTTTTTGTTTAATAAGTCAATGGTATTTAAACCATTATGAGTCGCTAACCAAATGTGACTTTCATCATATTGAGCAATGGTTCTAACCGTATTAGATAATAGTACTTGATGAATATTGGTATCATTTGGGGTTGTTGTTAAATGTGAAATTAATTGGTAACGGTCATCAACAATATATAAACCATTATTTGTCGCTAGCCAGTATTGATTGTCAATGGTTTTCATATCAAACAAAGCTGTGGCTGTAATTGATAGGTTGTGTTTGTTTTGCTTATTAAGTGAGCCTATATAATTGAGTTTTTTGCTCAGTAAGTGAATACCATTATCGTAACTCCCTAGCCAATATGTACCTGCATTATCTTGGAAGATGGTTTTAATTTCTTTAAATACTTCATTGTAATTTCGGATATAAAGGTGTTGAAATGTTATATCCTTAACAGGCGTTGTAACTGATAATGTCTGTAACCCTTCGGTTGTAGATATCCATAACAAAGGTTGCTCTTGTTCTTCCTTTGTTGAGGTGCGTTTATTCTGATAAATATCCCATATAACGTTGTCTTTTAGGGATAAATTATTACTCTCTTCATGAATAAAATTATTGAAGTTATCAAGTTCAACGTTATAGCGACTTAAGCCATTTTCTGTACCTACCCAGAGCGTTTCTTCACTATCAATGAATATTTTACGAATAATGTTATCAGCAATTGAGTACTTATCATTAGTATTATGCCTATAGACAACAATATTATTGCCATCATAACGGTTTAAACCATCTTCTGTCGCAAACCAGATAAACCCTTGGCTGTCTTGTGTGATACTAAATACATTGGAGTTTGATAATCCGTCTAATGTTGATAGTTGATTAAATTTGAGGAGGTTATTACTAAAAACGTTTTCTGTAGAAAGGGGGCTGCTTGTTAATAAATCAGCAGCATAAATATTTATCGATAGGGTTGTTAATAAAATAGTGCTTATAATCTTTTTTATAATTACCATCAGCGGTATTTTATTGGCAATTAAATATAAAGTAATAATCGCAATCAATGTAAATAAATATGGCAGCACAGCACAACCTAGTTCGATTTAAAGTAAAAGAAATGCAAAGCATTATTGTTTTTTATACAAAAATAGAAAAATAAGGTTTGTACCATTTAAAATCATGCGCCGCATTAAGTCAACTTTTCTCTATAATTGTTTTAAGCGCTAATAATTATCTATTCATATACTTATATCGGCAGTATTAGTATTTTCTTTCACTTTTTTTAGTAAAACAGTCAGGTTTTATTATGGTTCCTTTATTAAAATCATTCTGTATTTGCTGAATAAACCCCGAGTCTTGGGTTGGTGTAGACATCAGTATGACTCTATCAGGTGTTGAATAAGTCATTAAATGCTCTTGAATAAAGCTTGATATTTCTTCGAGTTTTATACTTATAATAACGTCAACAAGCTTCTGTGTATGGGTAAAGTCTAAATCTTTATTACAAATTGCCGCCCAAAATCGCTGACTTTTTATTCTTAAATTATTATCTTTTTCTTGTAACTGCCCCGCTAAACCTTGAATGACGTGTGACCAATCATCACTGGTCATGCTTTCTATTGATTCTACGCATTGACTAATAAAGTCATCTATCGCTTGAGTTAAGGAAATAGCATCAGTATGTGGCGACTGAATATAAAATGCGATTCCCGGGTATCGATTTATTGGCACATAACCAACACCTACTAAATAGCCATATTGCTTATTTGTGCGCATTTCTTGAAAGAATAAAGGAGATAATAGCTGGCTAGCTATCATTGTTAAGGCAATTGACTTATTACTTCTTGTGGGTAAAGGGGTGTAAACCACTGTGGCATGATCATGTTCAGGTATGGTTATTGGTAGAATAAATGTTTCTTTATCGGTTATATCAAGAACCGGGCACTTAACTGTATATTCATTATTATAATGGTTATTAAATGCTTGTTTGATATTAGTAACTACTCCATTAGCATGTTCCATTAGCCAATTGCCATGTATGAGTACTTCTAGCGTTATTTTTTCAAAAAGCTTTTTACTGTAGTTTTGATAATGTGCAAAAGTAACATGAGTTAAAGCGTTCGCTAAGCTTATTGGGCTAGGATTGTTTGGTTGCATCAAAGAACTTAATGTAGAAAACAATTGAGAAATTGATTTACTCTTATCGCTATTTTCCCAATGAGTGATTAACCGCTTTTTAAATAAAGTAAAGTCTGCTTGTGTAATGTTGTGATGTTTTAGTCGATATAATAGTCTTTCTAGTAGCTTGGGTTGATTTTCACTGATACCGGATATTTGTAAAGTCATACCACCTTGGTGAGCGTATAAGTGGTAATGAATAGAAGCAAGTTCAGCATCATAATTTTCTTCGACAACGGTATTAGTGAATAAATCTACAAATAACCTCGTCATAGCTACGCTCTCAACACTCTCTACAGAGTAGGGCGAATCTATACCAACATAAATATAACCTTTGGGTACTTTAAATGTTGTGTCTTGCTTATACCATACGACTAAACCATTAGAATCTTCAATTTTTAAAGGTAATGTGTTCTCATTATCATTATTATCAAAAATTTGGATTTTACCCGTTATATAAGGATTTTCTTTGGGGAGAGATAATGCTTTATTCTCTTTAAACCCTTTGTCAGTAGGTGTTGACAGTTCACGCCATGTCGTTAATGTGTGTTTGTTTATTCGATTTACATGGTAAGGAACTTGATACCAAGCGCTGGTTTTAGAAAAGTTATTATTTTGGCTAACGTGAATAACTCGAACATTGTCGACATTTAAATAATTAAGTAAGTGGTTAACCTTTTTATGACTCATGCCTAACATGATGTAGTCACCAAAAATATAGTCTTTAGAAGGATAATGCTGCATATTAATGACCAATTGACTAACATTATCTAATGGGCTGCATTTCTCATGATAAATAAATGATAGCTCTGCAATGGTTTGTTTTTCTTTGTAGTAATAGTCGGGAATTTCTGCCGACTTGAGTAAACCTATATAAGAAAAAACAAGACTAATAATATCATTAAGGTGTGTTTCTCCTAAGTCAGTTAAACCAATACTAATGTTAAAATCTTTAAAATTAGAACCGTTGATGCCCGAACCTGCGGTTAAACTCATTGCCCATTGTGCTTTCTTTAATGTCGATAGAATACTGCCTTTACCTTCATGACCTATTAAATAAGCTAAGATAGATTCAGGTTTATCTTGATAATATTTATCGATGCTCTCCATTGCAAAACTGATAATTAATTGATGTTCGTTTTTTACAGGCTTTACATCTATTTGTATTCCCTGATGTTCAGGCAGATATAAGGGCTCAGTAATTTTACTTAATGATTGGTTATTGTTTTTAATGTCACCGAACATGCTTTTGGCTAATTGTTGTAATTCAACTAAAGATTGAGGACCTTCTATGGCAAGTGTCATATAACTTGCTTGATAATATTGGTTGAAGAAAGCACTGATTTCTTTGCTTATAGATTCATTATTTCTATCTGCAAGTGTATCTAGATTCCCGACAGAAAACTTTGAAAAAGGATGATGCTGATTAATCGTTTCTTTATGAACATCATATAAACGACGAACATCATCTTTAAGTTTTAATTTAAATTCCGCTTCAATATTTTTTCTTTCTGTTGTAACAAAATCATCAGAAAGTAACGGCGAAATAAAAAATTGGCTAAAGCGCTCTAATGCTTCGGTAAAATATTGATATTGGATATCGAAGTAAAAACAAGTGTGCTCTGTTGCCGTCCAAGCATTGTTACTACCGCCATGTTGGTTAATGAATTTTTGATACTCACTACCATCAGGATATTTGCTTGTACCTAAAAATAGCATGTGTTCTAGAAAGTGAGCTAAACCTTGCCTAGCTTGTGGATCATTAAAATGTCCAGCGTTAACGGCTAAGGCAGCGGCAGATTTATTAGACTCCTCATTATTAATCAATAAGACGCGTAGACCATTGTCCAAAGTAAGCGATTGATATTTTTTTAAATCATTTGGACTTTGCTTCAAATTGTGACTCCTAAACTAGATTGAGAACTCTTTTTAAATCGACCTGTTCTTATTGAATTTACAGTCTCTAAATTACCTTATGGAATAAGTAGAGTCTATTTTATTCTTAACAGTTGATTTATATTCTATTACCATTACTATAGCCAAAATAAAGACAACAAGGGTAAGTTTATCTGCTCGATAAACTGGAGATTAAATGCATATTTTTATCATGCGCCATGGAGAGGCCGCAAATACTGACACTGAAGATTCAGTTAGACCGTTAACAAAAGTAGGCATTGATGAAACTACAAAAATGGGAGCGTGGCTAGCGAATCAAAAGCTGTCACAAATTAAAGTTTTTGTTAGCCCTTACCTTAGAGCTCAACAGAGTTGTGCCAATGTTATTGAAGCTATTCCAGAGATGGCAATCAATAGTGGAGTTATACCCGAAACACTTAATTTGATCACTCCTTCAGGTAATGCGCGACAAGTTCATGATTTTATCGATGGTTTTTTTAACGATACCGACTTTTTTGATAAGGATAAAACCTTAGATGAAGAACAAGGTGTTTTATTTGTGTCACATATGCCTTTTGTTAGTTATTTTATTGCTGAATTAACTAAATCAACCAAAATGCCACTTTTTGCAACAGGCGCAATTGCGATCATTAATTATGATATTAATAAAATGCATGGCGAGTTGGTGGGGATGGTTTCACCGGAAAATGCAAAGCTTATCAGTGAAGGGGCTTTATAGTTATACCAGTTTCATTAATTAAGTGAACAATTTTATACGTAGAAAAAATTGCGAAATACAAGGCATTTATTTTAATAACTAGTTGTTCTAATTATTAAATAAATAACGATGTAGTTGGTGATTTTAGCAAGTAGAAATGATCACATAGCTAGTGATATTGGTATTACTAGTAGGATATTTAAAGTTAGCCTAAAAATTACATTCTATTAAATTTATCTTTAAGCTCAACCAATGCTAATAAAGCGCCATTACCACCCCATTCTAAGGGCGCTTGATGAAATGCCATTACATCTGGGTGCTGTACTAACCAGTGAGGAACTTTATTTTTTAATACTCTTGAGCCAAGTCCATGAATAATACAAACACATTGCGCATGTTCTTTTTGACAAGCATAAAGTAACGCAGCAATTTCTTGTTTGGCTTGGTGTTGATCTAAACCATGTAGATCTAAAATTAAATCAGGTTTATATACACTACGTCGTAAATTCTTAGCTTCAAAACTGTCAACATCTGAGCGAACGTATTTCATTGGGCCTTGTTTATTTAAATTAGGCTCGAATTCATCAGAGAAATGAAATTGTGCATGCGCTTTATTTTTGTGCTGCATAGTATTTTGTAATGAGTTTTTTAGTGGATATTTACTTTTTGGCTTGCTGACTTTTTTATCAAAGTGTATTGTGTCCACCTTTAAAGGTTTCACCTTGCCTATCGCTTGTTGAAACAGCTTTTCTTCAGTGTTGTCGTTTGATTTTTGAAACATATCTTTCATTTTTATCATGGCAGTTTAAAAATATCAGTTAATCTTTACAGGAAATGAAGGTAATGAATTATAATCAAACAAACGTAATTGATTATAGATACATCCTAATGAATGTAGAGTATACAGAAAACTTAAAGGTTTTAGGAACTAAAAATGAGTAAGTTAACCGCTGTAACGAGCCAACTGCACACAATCGCAGATTATTGCCGATATGGAGCAACGCTATTTAATCAAGCCGAGCTGTTTTATGGCCATGGTAGCGACAATGCCTTTAACGATGCTTATATATTAGTTATGTATGCTTTGTCTTTACCGAATGAGACTGACGACAGTATTATGTCGTGCCGTTTAATTGAAACTGAAAAACTAGATATCCTGAGTTTATTTACTCGTCGTATTGAAGAGCAAATCCCTGTTGCTTACATTACGAATGTTGCTTATTTTGCACAATTACCTTTCTATGTTGATGAGCGTGTATTAATACCTCGTTCACCGATTGGTGAATTAATTGAAACTAAATTTTCACCTTATATTGATCAAAACAATCCTCCTAAACGTATTTTAGATTTATGTACAGGCAGTGGCTGTATAGCTATTGCTTGTGCGAGTTATTTTGATGAAAGTGAAGTTGATGCGGTTGATTTATCGATAGATGCGTTGAACGTTGCTCAGATAAATATAGAAAACCATGGCCTTTGTGAACAAGTTATTCCAATTCAATCTGATATATTTTCTGGGGTTGAAGGGCAAAGTTATGATTTAATTGTCAGTAATCCACCTTATGTTGATCAACAAGATATTGATAGCTTACCGCAAGAATACCATCATGAGCCTGAAATGGGCTTAGGTTGTGGTGAAGATGGTTTAGATATTGTTCGTGTTATTTTAGCTGAAAGTGCAACGCATCTTAATGATGATGGTTTACTTTTTTGTGAAGTAGGCAATTCAGAAGTTCATGTTAGAGCCTTGTATCCAAATGTACCTTTTACTTGGATTGAATTTGAGCGAGGTGGGCATGGTGTATTCATGCTAACAAAAGCTCAGCTAATTGAATTTTCTAGCGTTTTTATCGCTGCTTTAAAACATGATGCAATCAGTTAAATAGTACTAAGCTAGTTTAAGAAACTAGTTTTAGTGAGTTAATATTAAAAGTTAACATCAAAAATTCATATATTCGTAAATTAAGAAATAGACCTTGGAGTTAAAATGTCAGGCAATACCTTTGGAAAATTATTTACCGTTACTTCATTTGGCGAAAGTCACGGTTTAGGGCTAGGCGCCATTATTGACGGTTGTCCTCCGGGAATAGAGTTATGTGAAGAAGATTTACAGGTTGATTTAGATAGACGCCGTCCAGGTCAGTCTCGCTTTACTACTGCAAGAAATGAAGCGGATAAAGTTAAAATAATGTCAGGTGTTTTTGAAGGTAAAACTACAGGTACACCGATAGGTTTAATTATTGAAAATACTGATCAGCGTTCTAAAGATTACGGTAATATCGCGCAAAGCTTTAGACCAGGTCATGCCGACTACACTTACACGCAAAAATATGGATTACGCGATTATCGTGGTGGCGGTCGTTCGTCAGCAAGAGAAACTGCTATGCGTGTAGCTGCGGGTGCTGTGGCTAAAAAATATTTATTGCAAAAGTTTGGCATGAAAATACAAGCTTGTGTAACACAAATAGGCTCTATTTCGGCAACAACTGCTGAAGGAAAACCACTTGATTTTTCGAACATTAATTGGAATGAAGTGGATGATAATCAGTTCTTTTTTCCTGATAACAGTAAGCTTGAACAGCTGGACCAATATTTACGTGATGTTATGCGCGCTAAAGACTCTATAGGTGCAAGACTTAGTGTCGTTGCAACAAACGTACCTGTGGGGTTGGGTGAGCCTATCTTTGATAGACTTGATGCAGAAATTGCACATGGTTTAATGAGTATTAATGCTGTTAAAGGCGTAGAAATTGGCGATGGCTTTGTTGTTGTTAATCAAAAAGGCTCTGAGCATAGAGATGAACTGACGCCTGAAGGTTTTAGTAGTAATCATTCTGGTGGCGTTTTAGGCGGAATATCTTCAGGACAAAATATTATTGCACATTTGGCCTTAAAGCCGACATCTAGTATTGGTGTGAGTGGCAAAACGGTTGATGCTAATGGTGAAGCTGCAGATATTATCACTAAAGGGAGACATGATCCTTGTGTCGGTATTCGTGCAGTACCCATTGCTGAAGCTATGTTAGCATTAACCTTGATGGATCATTATTTAAGACACAGAGCACAGAATGCTGATGTAGCTTGTACAACGCCGGTGATCACAAAGCATTCAATTTAATTTTTATGATGTGACTATTTACTTACTAAGTAGCTATTGACTAAATAGCTACTTTTCAATTAATCAGTAATTATAGCGAATAAATAGTCAGAATTTACACATAAAAAAGCCCAGTCGATGACTGGGCAAAAAATAACAAATAAGTAGGGATTTAAGGGAAAACTACTTGCGCTTAACTATCATTTAGTAAGCTTTTACCATTGATTGCAATTTTTCTTGGTTTTAAGGCCTCAGGTATCTCTCTTTGCAAGTCGACATGTAATAAGCCATCTTTCATAAAGGCACCTATTACTTTAACGTGCTCACCCAATTGAAATTTTCTTTCAAAGTTTCGCTCAGCAATACCTTGATGTAAAAATTTTCGAGGGGCTTGTTTTTCTGGATTATTATTGACTACTTTTGTGCCAATAATAATTAGACTGTTGTCTTTTGATTCTATATCAATATCTTCTTCGCTAAAACCAGCCACAGCCATAGTAATTCTATATTTATCTTCTGCTAGAAGTTCTACGTTGTATGGAGGGTATGAAGATTGTTTTTCAGCTTGTGACGCTTTGTCAATTAGACCGGCTAAGTGATCAAAACCAATAAATGAACGGTAAAGTGGGCTGAAATCTGTAGATGTACGCATAATAAAATATCCTAATAATTAGCAATAATAATATTATTTTAAACAATAAGTGACTCTAACTTTTTATCTCTATATCTTGCGACTTCTACCAACTAGGTTGCATAAAAGTAAATTTACAGTGCGTCATATAGATATACTAAGCGGTACTCATTGATAAAATAATGCTGCCTTTCTTACCTAAAATAGGCGTTAACGAACAGGCAATGAGTTATACCATTTGGTATTGTGTAGTCCCTTGCGGCGACTACACTAATAAAGATGGGACTGAGGATATGTTTTTCAAGTAAAAAACTTAAATTAATTTTAATTTGTTGATTTTTAGGGAGTTATTTTTATTGGTTGTCTGGTAATTCATTGTCGTTATCTTGTGGATCAACGACCAAAATAGGAGCGATATCTCTAACAGCTTTTAAGGCTGTTGTGTAGTCTGGGTGTTGAGAAATATTTTTCACTAATTCTTTATATTTCACTTTACCTTGAGGATCAACAATGAAAATAGCTCGAGTTAGTAAGCCCATATCTTTGATTATTAATCCGTATTTTTCTCCGAAATCACGCCAAACCGAATCAGATAGTACTTTGATTTGATCTACATTCTCGACTTTGCAAAAACGTTTCTGCGCAAAGGGTAAGTCATTACTAATGGTTAAAATAGTTATATTACTGGGTAATTTTGATGCTTCATCATTAAAGCGTTTGGTTTGAATAGAGCAAATACCTGTGTCTAAACTTGGAACAACAGAGATTAAAACAGTTTGCTCTTTAAAGTCAGAAAGCTCTACAGGCGTAAAGTTTTTATCTACTACTTTGAAATTAGGTGCAAGGTCATTTACAGCAACTTGTGTTCCAAGCAATGTAACGTACTTATTATTTGCTTTAACTAAGTTTTGTGTTTGATTTAAACTGTCTTGATTAGCGGCTTGAACATTGAAAGTTAAAAAAGAACTTATAAGGAGAGATGTAAATAAAAGTTTGTTTAGGCTAGAAGTTTTCATCATTAGTTGGGATAATTAGATTAAAAATTAAGTCTACCGTTTTTCTTATCCAATTTCTGCATTATTTTCAATAATAATTGTAAATTTCTTAAAGAATAACCTATTGTTAAACTATATTATGGAAGCATTCTCAATTAATTGGGATTTGACTTTTGTATTATAAATTCTTCTTAAAAAAGTGATATTTATATGTCCACTAAGCTACTAATTTGTGACGATTCAAATATGGCACGAAAGCAACTTGCTCGTTCTTTACCTGAAGGGTGGGATGTCGAGATAAGTTTTGCAACGAATGGTGTGGAAGGGATCGAAGCCATAAAAGAGAACAAGGGAGATGTATTACTGCTTGATTTAAATATGCCGGAAATGGATGGCTATCAAGTGCTTGAGGCGATTATAGCGCAAGATCTGCCAACATTAACAATAGTGGTATCTGGGGATATTCAACCAGAAGCACATAAGAGGGTGATCGGTTTAGGTGCTTTAGCCTTTATTAAAAAGCCAGTTAATAAAGATAAATTAACCGAAGTTATAATGTCTTACGGGTTATTTACAAAAGAAGAACAACAAGGTGATGTTGTTCAAAATATTTCAACTCAAGATCCCTCAATAATAATTAAAAAAGCACCTATTATAGAGCCGGATAGTAATGATAATGGGCAATTATCATCGTTAACGGACAACCCCAGCTTAACAACAACTTCAAATGATGAATTAACGTTATCTTCAGGTTTACGTGATTGTTACCAAGAAATTGCGAATGTTGCTATGGGAAGAGCTGGCGATTTATTAGCACGTTTACTGGATGTATTTGTAAAGTTACCTATACCCAACGTTAATTTTATTGAAGTTAGTGAGCTAAGAATGGCACTGAGGGATGTTGAATCAAACGAGAGTACATCAGGTATTTGCCAGGGATTCATTAGTGCGGGAATTTCAGGGGAAGCATTACTTATTCTGAATGATTCAAGTTTCAAAGATGTCGCTTCTTTAATGAATTATCAGTATAACGAAGACGAAGGTACAGAGTTGGAGCTTTTAATGGATCTAGCAAATGTATTAATCGGTGCTTGTTTGAAGGGAATCTCAGAACAATTAGACATTAATTTTAGCCAAGGCCATCCTGTAGTTTTAGGTCAGCATAGAGATATATCAGAATTAATTGCTAATAATGCAAATAAGTGGAAAAAAACTTTAGCTATAGAAATTAGTTATGGTATCGAAAATTATAAAATTAAATGTGATTTGTTATTGTTGTTTACAGAACAATCAATGCAAACGTTGAATAATAAACTTACTTATTTATTAGAGTAAGTTTATTGTTCTTTAATTTTTAATCGTTAAACCATATGAAATGGGATTAAGCATGTCGTTAGAAACGTCACAATTAAATGAATTAAATGAATTACATTGGTTAATGGAAATGCTTTATAACATTGACGTTGGCTTAGTTGTTTTAGATAAAGATTATAAAATTCAATTGTTTAATGGTTTTATGGAGAATCATAGTGGTTTTCTGCCTAGACAAGTAAAGGATAAGATAATTTTTGAGATCTTTGGTGAAATACCTAAGGATTGGTTTAAGCGTAAAGCTGAGTCGGTATTTTTATTAAAGAATAAAGCGTTTACTATTTGGGAACAGAGACCCCATTTATTTAAGTTTGATAGTTATCGCCCCGTTACGGGTAGTGCTGAATTTATGTATCAAAACACGACATTTATTCCATTGATTTCTTCAACTGGTGAAGTCACACATCTTTGTCTTCTTATTTACGATGTGACTGATAATGCAATAAATAAAATAAACCTAGAGAATGCAAATGAAGAGCTTAGCACCTTGAGTCAAACAGATGGCTTAACTCATTTGTTTAATCGCACTTATTGGGAAAGTTGTTTACAAACGGAATATAAACGTTGGGTTCGAAGCCGACATCCAAGTTCGTTAGTGATGCTTGATATTGATCACTTTAAAAGTGTTAATGACAATTATGGTCATTTAGTTGGTGATGAAGTTATTCGGCATATTTCAGCACTAATTATAGAGCAAGCACGCGAAACTGATATCTCTGGTCGGTATGGCGGTGAGGAGTTTACTATTATATTGGCTGATACAGAATTGAAAGGTGCTTATGTTTTTGCTGAACGTCTACGTAGAGCTGTAGAGGCTGCGGTAGTTAAATATAATGATATTGAAATAAAATACACTATCAGTTTAGGTATTGCAGAGATAGATGCCAGTATTAATACCCCTGAGGCTTGGATTGAATGTGCAGATACTGCACTTTATAACGCCAAAGAAAGTGGTCGAAATAAAGTTAGTTCACACCCAAAGTAAGGGTAAACTAACGTTACTAATTTAGATAAACTGGATACTCATTCTATTAATATTTTATTTATCAGGGGTACTTTGTTGTTTAACAATAATAAGTATTATGGGTACTAAAATAATCAATAATAAAATTAATCTAGGCCATTGGCTATAAGGTGTTTTTCCTGTAACTAATGGTACATCAGCTTTTAATACACCTTCTTCAAATTGTGGAATACGAGCAATATAATCGCCTTTATGATCAACAATAGCGGTAATACCATTGTTTGTTGCTCGTAATAATGGCCTACCAAATTCTAATGCTCGCATACGAGCAATCTCCATATGCTGATGTGGTCCATGGGAGTGACCAAACCAAGCATCATTACTCACTGTTAGCAGTAAATCAGTTTCTGGCGTTAAATTAGCGGCTAATTGATGTGGGAATGCAATTTCAAAGCATAGTAATGGCAACAAATGCAAACCGTTAGCAATTAGGTTTTTTTGAACATAATCACCTCGACTAAAAGAAGACATGGGCAAATTGAAAAGAGGAGCTAAGGGACGCAATAACTCTTGAAAAGGAACAAATTCACCTATAGGCAATAAATGATGCTTAGAATAACGATTTTGATGGTTATAAAAGTAGCTTATTTCGTCTTCTGCTTGTGCTTTTCCTAACGTAATTAAACTATTAAAATACTCTTTACTTTCAAAGTTATAATTAAGAATACCGGTAATTATAGCACTATCATTTAAGCGAGCAGAGCTGTCTACTGTGGCTAAATAATCTTGAACGGTAGGCTCTAATGCGGGAATAGCTGATTCAGGCCAAATTATAATATCGGCATCATAATTAACGCGGGTAAGATCTAAATACTTAAGCATGGTTGGCCACTCTTGTTCAGGTGCCCATTTTATAGATTGAGCAATATTCCCCTGAACTAGCGCTACTTTTGTTGTTTTACCATTCGTTTTTACCCACACAACGTGAGATAAAATAAAACTGAGCAAAGCCAATGAACAAATAATAGCTGTTGGAAATACCAATTTCTTATGGTTTTGATGTGTTAATGCGATAAAAATTTTGACTAAAGATATATTTATTAATAAGACAATTGCTGTTACTCCTACCTCACCAATAAGAGGAACAAAACTAGCCAAAGGACTATCTATTTGGCTATAGCCTAATGAAAGCCAAGGAAAGCCAGTAAGGACTACACTACGTAGGTATTCACAAATAAGCCAAAATGAAGGGAGTAGCCACAAGTTTAACTGTCGATTTTTAGAAAATCGTGCTGTTAAATAACCCGCGAGAGCAGGGAATATTGTCAGATAAAGGCAAAGTAGTAGCATTAAGGCTAACGAGATAATTAATGGCAAGCCACCGAATTGATCAATACTAACGTGAACCCAACTAATACCACTGGCAAACCAACCAAAGGCAAATAAGCCCATGAGTTTGGCCGCTTTTCTAGGTGAAGCGTTTAATATCTTATAAAAAACAAAAGCAGGAATAAATAAAGTTAAGTACCACTGCGAAAAAGGGGCATAAGCTAAAACTAAGCTTAAGCCCGCCAAGAAGCAAAGCCAATAATCTTTATTCTTTAGTTTTTTCATTAAACGAGAATAGAGCATTTTAACGTTTATTTTAGTCACTCACTTTACCATTAATTGTATGTTTTTTATTAACAGTAACTTGTAACATTTGCATACACCGAGTGTCTGCTGCTACTACTTTAAACTCAAAGTTTCCAATAGTAACTTGCTCACCTTTTCTTGGCATATGATGTAGGTTGTGCAAAATAATACCTGAAATAGTATCAGCTGATTTTTCGTCAAAATCACTATTGAAATAGCTATTAAAATCTTCAAGTTCGGTTAATGCTCTTACCAAATAGACATTACCTGCAAGTACTTTTATATCTTCTTCAATATCTTCATCGGTTTCATCTTCAATTTCACCAACAATTTGTTCAAGAATATCTTCTATTGTGATAACACCTGAAATACCACCATACTCATCAGCAACTAATGCCATATGGTAACGATTTGAACGGAATTCTTTTAATAACGGCTCAACTTTTTTACTTTCTGGAACGATGATCGCTGGGCGAATTATCTCATTTAAACTAAATTCTTGATAATCTATGCCCAAGTTAACACTATTAAAGCCAAAAGCGATTAAATCTTTGGCTAACAAAATCCCATCTACATGATCAATATCTTCATTAACGACAGGAAATCTAGAGTGGCCGGATTCCAAAATTATAGGTAAAAATTCATCTAAACTTTGGTTTCTGTCAATGGTTACCATTTGTGAGCGAGGGATCATGATATCGCGAACACGCATCTCTGATACACCTAAAACGCCTTCAATCATTAATTTGGTTTCGGGGTTTATAAGCTCACGACCTTCAGCACCAGTTAATACGTCTACAAGGTCATTTTTATTTTTCGGTTCAAGACGAAACATTTGCATAAAGTTGTGAAAAAAAGATTTCTTCTTTGAACCGCTATTCGAGTGGGGGTTGTCATCGCTCATAGAGCTTGGGTATTTCCTATATTAATTTATACGTTATATGGGTCGTTAATGGTTAGTGTAGCTAAAATTTTTATTTCTAGCGCTTCCATCTCATTTGCATCAGTATCGTTTATATGATCATATCCTAATAAATGCAAGCATCCATGTATTACCATATGTGCCCAATGATCAAATAATACTTTCTTTTGCTCTTTTGATTCTTGTTCTACAACCTGTGAGCAAATGACTAAGTCACCTAATAAATTAAGCTCAATGCCTTCAGGGACTTCGAAAGGAAAAGATAACACATTAGTAGGCTTATCTTTTTGTCTGTATTGTTTATTAAGTTGCTGGCTTTCTTGACTATTTACCAGGCGTATAGTTAACTCAAATTCTTGTTCTGTTACGCTAGTTAATGCAGCATCAACCCACTGTTGAAACAGTTCAGCAGAGGGGAGGTTTGACGCATCACAGGCATTTTGTAAATCAACGATATTTTTCATTACTTAGAACTACTTGCTTGATTTTCTTTTAGCTTCTTTTGTCTATTTAATTTTTGTTCATGCGATTCATAAGCATCAACCACTTTAGCGACAACAGGATGGCGAACTACATCTTTTGATTGGAAAAAGTTAAAGCTAATACCGTTAATATCTTGCAACACTTCTATAGCATCACGCAAACCTGATGTTTGGTGTTTAGGTAAATCAACTTGTGTTATATCACCGGTGATAACCGCTCTAGAATTGAAACCAATACGCGTTAAAAACATTTTCATTTGTTCAACCGTTGTATTCTGGCTTTCATCTAAAATAATAAAAGCATCATTTAGAGTTCTACCACGCATATAAGCTAAAGGAGCAATTTCGATAACATTACGTTCAATCAGCTTTTCAACGCGCTCAAAACCTAACATTTCAAATAATGCATCATAAAGCGGTCTTAAGTAAGGGTCTATTTTTTGTGATAAATCACCAGGTAAAAAACCTAACTTTTCACCTGCTTCTACAGCAGGGCGAGTAAGAAGTATTCGACGTACTTCTTGACGCTCTAATGCATCGACAGCGCAAGCAACAGCAAGGTAAGTTTTGCCTGTACCGGCTACGCCAACACCAAAGCTAATATCGTTAGTTACTATATTTTGCACATAAGACTGTTGATTACCATTACGTGGCTTAACGGTGCCGCGTTTAGTTTTGATGGTCACCATTTTTTCATAGTTTGCACCTAATTCTGATGCTTCTTTAGTATTACTTGATGCATCGGTTGAGCTATCTTGCTCTAACATGTCGGCTTCAATGATTGCAAGATGAACCATTTCACTGGTAATCTCTTTATCTTGTCCTTTTACAGGGGCAGTTTCTATGTATAAATTCTTTAATAAATCAATAACAGCAATACAATGACTATCTTTGCCTAAAACGGTAAATTGACTACCACGATAGCTAATTTTAACCCCTAAACGACGTTCAATCGTTTTTAAATGATCATCCATAGGACCACATAAGTTAGCCTGACGTACGTTATCAACAGGCTCTAAGCTTAATTGATGGCTATCTTGTTTACTTGTTTGCTCTATTGATTTATCAGTCAAAATATCATCCTGTCTTTTATAGGGGCTTATAGTATTTAATTACAATGTTTAACTTACAGGGTTATAAGTTCCAACACCTAAATCGTCAATATTACTTATGATTGATTTTGATGTTTTATGGTGGTTGTTAGCTAATATATCAGCAGGAGAATGAGCTATTCTTAGCCCCATTTCACTTTCCTGACGAATTAATTCACCACGTAAAGAGTTAGCATAAACATCAGTAATTTTTACGTCAACAAACTGGCCGATCACTGAATGTGGCGCAACAAAATTAACGGTGCGATTATTTTCAGTTTTACCACGTAATTCCATTGGGTTTTTCTTTGATGGACCTTCAACTAATATACGTTGTTCTGTATTAAGCATTTGTCTGGCGATGCGTAATGCTTGTTGAGTAATTTTATCTTGTAAGAGTGCTAAGCGCTCTTTCTTTGTTTCATCGCTAATATCATCAGGCAAATCAGCAGCTGGCGTACCAGGGCGAGCGCTATAAATAAAGCTAAAGCTTAAATCAAAATTAACCGCTTCAATTAAATTCATAGTATCCATAAAATCGTCATTACTTTCACCAGGGAAACCGATGATAAAATCAGAAGACATACAAAGCTCTGGGCGCACTTTTTTCAATTTACGAATTTGAGATTTATACTCAATAGCCGTATGCCCACGTTTCATTTGGGTTAAAATTCTATCACAACCACTTTGTACCGGTAGGTGTAAATGATTGACTAATTCTGGCACATCAGCATAAGCGTCGATAATATCATCTGTAAATTCAACAGGATGTGAAGTCGTATAACGGATACGGTCAATACCATCTATAGTGGCAACTAAACGTACTAAGTCAGCAAAACGACAAATACTACCGTCGTGCATTTCACCACGGTAAGCATTAACATTTTGCCCTAACAAGTTTACTTCGCGCACATTTTGCTCAGCAAGTTGGGCTATTTCATATAATACATCATCAAGCGGGCGACTAACTTCCTCACCACGAGTATATGGTACAACACAGAAAGTACAATATTTACTACAGCCTTCCATAATTGAAACAAAAGCACTCGGGCCGTCTGCAACTGGCTCAGGTAAACGATCAAATTTTTCAATTTCAGGGAAACTAACATCAACAATAGATTTAGTGCCACGCTCTAATTGATTTAGCATTTCAGGTAAACGGTGCAATGTTTGTGGACCAAAAACCATATCTACAAATGGTGCACGTTTGCGTATAGCATCACCTTCTTGTGAGGCAACACATCCACCAACACCGATCACTAAATTAGGATTTATGTCTTTTAAGTTTTTCCAACGCCCAAGCTGATGGAAAACTTTTTCTTGTGCTTTCTCACGAATTGAGCAGGTATTGAGTAAAATCACATCAGCATCTTCAGCTTCTTGTGCTAGTTCAAAACCATGAGTTGAATCTAGTAGTTCGGCCATTTTTTGCGAGTCATACTCGTTCATTTGACAGCCCCAAGTTTTGATATATAGCTTTTTACTCATTTATTTTACTCTTACAAATTCGTTTAACGATAGAAACCGACATCTAATTGACTCAATTTACATTGAATGCCAATTGATTTGTCGATAAAAGGAGCCGTATTTTACATTAATTTAATCAAACATTCGAGCAAACTCCGTGTTGTTTCGGTGAAATTAATTTCTCTTTATTATCACTAGGTTTAACTCAGGCTCTTCGCTACAATAACGGGTACTATTTTTAAATGGAAATAAGGGCAAAATGAAAGATTTTGATTGTGTTGTTGTCGGTGGAGGCATGGTAGGTGCAGCAAGTGCATTAGCATTAGCGCAGCTGGGTTTAACAGTAGCTTTAGTTGAGCAACATGAGCCTCAATCTTTTTCGAAAGAACAAGGTTTTGATTTACGTGTTTCAGCTATATCGTTAGCCTCTCAATACTTATTAGAGCAACTCGGTGCGTGGGCACAAGTAATGCAATGGCGAGCTTGCCCTTACAAACGTTTAGGTGTTTGGGAGCAGGAATATGCTTATACTGAGTTTAATGCTGATAGTATTAAGCAGACTCATTTAGGGCATATTGTTGAAAATAGGCTATTACAATTATCTTTATGGCAACAAATTAAACTGCAGTCGAATATTGAGGTGTTTTGCCCTGAAAAACTGATTTCGTTATCTCAAAATAATGATAAAGCGACGTTAGTGCTAGAGCATATAAGTTTAACCGCTAAGGTAGTGATAGCTGCTGATGGTGCTAATTCCCAAATGAGAGATTTAGTCAATATAGGCGTTACTTCATGGGATTATCAACAATCAGCCATGCTTATTAATGTTAAAACGAAAATGTCTCAGCAAGATATAACTTGGCAGCAATATTTACCTACAGGCCCTGTAGCATTTTTACCCTTAACAAAAGAAACTTTAACGCAAAGCACCTTATCAAAAAATACAGTATCACCAATATCGCACGAACAAAACTCACCAGAGAAAACTGATTGTGCCGGTTATGCGTCTTTAGTTTGGTATCATCAACGTGATGAAATTAAACGACTATCCGCTTTATCAAATCAACAATTGCAACAGGAAATATTGTCAGTGTTTCCTAAAAGGTTAGGACAAATAGAAGTACTAGATAAAGGGGCTTTTCCATTAACTCGACGTCATGCCAATACTTATCAGAAAAATCGTGTGCTGTTGTTAGGCGACGCAGCCCATACAATAAATCCAATGGCGGGGCAGGGCGTTAATTTAGGCTTTAAGGACGTTCAAGCATTACAAACTGTAATTTCTTGTGCTATTGGTAATGGCGAATGTTGGCATAATACGGATGTATTAAGCCGCTATGAAACGATGAGACGTAAGGATAACTTGCTGATGCAATCAACCATGGATGTTTTATACCATGCATTTAGCCACCCATCGCCATTAATTAAAACCTTAAGAAATGCGAGTTTATTCGCGGTTAGTAAAGTTCCTGGATTGAATAGTGTCGTAAAAAATAAAGCCTTGGCTTATGCTTGTGGTGTTTAGGTAAATCCAGTTAAGAACAATTCCAATTCAGAGCAATTAATCGTAGTGTAAATATTTTCTATCCTGGCTTAAAAATAAAAAAAGAAGGTTAAAGCCTTCTTTTTTTATTAACAATTAATAATTCTATTTAAATGGAATTATTAATCTAACTCTTCAATAAATGACACAGCACGACCAATATAGCTTGCCGGAGTTAATAAGCATAACTCAGCTTTTACTGTGTCAGGCAATTCAAGGGTATTGATGAATTCACGCATAGAATCACCATCAACACGTTTACCACGGGTTAATTCTTTTAATTTTTCATATGGTTTTTCAATGCCATAGCGACGCATAACCGTTTGCACTGGCTCAGCTAATACTTCCCAGTTATTATCAAGTTCTTTGGCTAAGTTTGCCTCGTTAACTTCTAATTTACTGATACCTTTTAGTGTTGATTGATAAGCGATTATTGCGTGACCAAAACCAACACCTAAGTTACGTAAAACAGTTGAATCAGTTAAGTCACGTTGCCAGCGAGAAATTGGCAGCTTTTGAGCAAGGTGGTTGAATATTGCATTAGCAATGCCTAAGTTACCTTCTGAATTTTCGAAATCAATTGGGTTAACTTTGTGTGGCATTGTTGATGAACCAATTTCACCTGCTATTGTTTTTTGCTTGAAATGACCTAGGGCAATATATCCCCAAACATCACGGTCAAAATCAATTAAAATAGTATTGAATCGAGCGATAGCATCGAATAACTCAGCGATATAGTCATGTGGTTCTATTTGTGTAGTAAAAGCATTCCAAGTTAATCCTAATGAACTAACAAACTCATCTGCGAATTGATGCCAATTAACTTCAGGGTAAGCACTTAGGTGAGCATTGTAGTTACCAACAGCACCATTAATTTTACCTAATAATTCTACTTCAGCTATTTGCTTACGCTGACGTTGTAAACGCACATAAACGTTGGCCATTTCTTTACCTAAAGTACTAGGAGAAGCTGGCTGCCCATGAGTTCTACACATCATAGGAATGTTTTTATATTCAATTGCTAAACCTTTTACTTTAGCAAGAATTTCATCAATAGCTGGTAATAATACGTTTTCATTACATTCTTTTAGCATTAAACCGTGAGAAAGATTATTAATGTCTTCAGAAGTACAAGCAAAGTGAATAAATTCAGTTACTGCATTTAACTCAGCATTATCAGCAATTTTTTCTTTTAAAAAGTACTCAACCGCTTTTACATCATGATTAGTTGTTGCTTCAATTTTCTTGATGCGCAGAGCATCTTCTTCGTTGAAGTTAGCTACAATGCTATTCAATGCTTCATTTGCAGCATCACTAAAAACAGGAACCTCTGCAATAGCTTCAGTTGCACTTAATTTTTGTAACCAACGGACTTCAACCGTTACACGGTATTTGGTTAAACCAAATTCACTAAAGATAGGGCGTAAGTCACTTGTTTTGCTGCCATATCGGCCGTCTACTGGCGATATGGCGGTTAATGCTGAAAGTTCCATGATGTATTCCTAGGTTAAAAATTTATGTTTTAAAGTATGTGTTAAAAACTATTTCTTAAAAATATGGGTACAAAGTAGGTTAAATAGTGTTTAAAAGTTGTTGTGCTGTTTTTACTATTTTGTTTCGATTGAAAAATATACTTCTACGTTTACCGCCCACTTGTCGCCATAACACTGCTGCTCGTATGCCGGCCAATAGTAAAGCTCTAATTTTATGCTGATTTACCGGTTGTTTTAATATATTTGGCTCGCCCGTTACTTGAATACGAGATCCTAAGGGGCTGATAATATCACTATATATGCTAGCGAAGCTGGAAATAAGTGTATCGCTGGTTATGCTGTAATGGTCTATTTGTCGTTTACTTGCATCAATACGTTCACCAAGTTTAGATAACTGCTTTGGCTGTTTTGCTAATTTTCGCTCGAGGTTTATTAAACCAATAATATAGCGGGTAAGCTCTGGATCTTTAACTTTTTTACCTTCGCTATTACTATTTTCACTTGATGGATCGCCTAAATGATTGACTAAAAGTTTGAGCCCCAACTTCACATTTTCTAATTCACCGCCATATACTGCTAAAGTATTTTCGGGGGAAGTCATGGTTATACTACTAACCAACACAGTCAATTCATTTTCGTCAACTTGCCCAGTACGCGAAACTTGCTGTACAAGGTGTGCTGCTTGAAAAATAGCGGCTAAGGTTATCGTTTGATCTTTCATTGCTACTTTAACTACTTCTTTAAATAGGTTTGTTATCGTTGATAAATAATTAACGAATCAAGGTATTGATAATACCGCCACCAAGACATACATCGTCTTGATAAAATACGACAGATTGACCTGGAGTTACAGAGCTTTGAGGCTCATCAAAATCAATTTGATACTGTGGGCTATTATCTTCATTTTTTGTTATTGACTGACCTAGTGGTGTAACGGTGCAAGCAACATCATCTTGTCTATAACGTGTTTTTACTGTGCATTTTATTGGTGCAGATAATTCTTGTCGGTCAACCCAATGTAATTGATTGGCAATTAAGCCCTTTGAAAATAGGCGAGGGTGATTATGTCCTTGACCAACAATAAGTACATTACGTAATAAGTCTTTTTCCACTACATACCAAGGCTCTTCACCAGCATTAGCTAAACCGCCTATACGTAAACCTTTGCGTTGACCTAGGGTGTGATACATTAAACCATCATGATGGCCGACAGCATCACCTTCAGCTGATTCAATAATACCTGGTTGCGCAGGTAAATATTGGCCTAAAAAGTCTTTAAATTTTCGCTCACCAATAAAGCAAATACCGGTACTGTCTTTTTTATTATGTGTTACTAATCCAGCTTTTTCAGCAATAGCACGTACTTCAGGTTTCTCAATATTGCCCACAGGAAATAACGTATGTGAAAGTTGTTTTTCATCTAATGTGTATAAAAAATAACTTTGATCTTTATTATTGTCCAGCCCACGAAGCATGGTCCAATGGCCATCAATAAATTGACGCTGCACATAGTGACCCGTAGCAATATAATCAGCACCTAAATCTTCACAAGCAAACTCTAAAAAAGCTTTGAATTTTATTTCTTTGTTGCACATTATATCGGGATTTGGTGTTCTACCTGCTTTATATTCCGCCAAAAAGTATTCAAATACATTGTCCCAATACTCAGTGGCAAAATTAATCGTGTGCAATTTAATGTCTAATTTGTCACAAATAGCTTGAGCATCTTCTAAATCTTGTGCTGCTGCACAATATTCATCGGTATCATCTTCTTCCCAGTTTTTCATGAACAAGCCTTCAACTTGATAGCCTTGCTCTTTTAATAAATAGGCAGAAACGGAGGAGTCTACACCGCCAGACATACCAACAATTACTTTCATTGTTTGTGGTGATGAAGGTGCTAGTGTTTTGTTTTGTGGATCTTGCAGCTCAATAGACATTGAAAACTCTTGGTTTTAAAAATTAATGTACACGATAAATGGGCGCAGAATTATAGCACGCTCATTATCGTGATTAAATAGCCATGGTTAAGAACAATTGTCATTAATCTAATCAATTACCTTATATGTACCATTATCAATATTATTTATTGTCCATTGGCCAATGGAAAAACGTATTAAGCGTAGTGTAGGATAACCAATATGAGCAGTCATTCGTCTAACTTGACGGTTTCTGCCTTCAGTAATAATTATTTCTAGCCAGGTCGTTGGGATATTGGCGCGTTCTCTTATCGGCGGAATACGTTGCCATATATTTGGTTGTTCCATTACCGCTATTTTGGCTGGTAATGTCATGCCATCTTTAAGTGTTACGCCTTTACGTAACATTGCTAAATCATTTTCGGTTGGGCTGCCTTCTACTTGTACCCAATAGGTTTTAGCTGTTTTCTTTTTCGGGTTCGCTATTTGATGTTGTAATTTCCCATCATTAGTTAGCATTAATAATCCTTCACTATCTCTATCTAAACGACCTGCTGCATAGACGTTTTCGATAGGAATATAATCTTTTAATGTTTTTCGCTGTTGTTTCCCTTCGTGTTTTTCATCAGTAAATTGGCATAAAACATCAAAAGGTTTATTAAATAGTACAATCTTACGATCACTTTTATCTGGTCGTACCTTTGTTTGTTGTTTGGCTCTATATCTTGTATGGTCTTTGTTGTTGTTCATTTTGATCTTATTTCAGTCGGGATAACGAGATTTGTGCTTATACTCAGCTATATTAATATGTCGTAAATTATTATAATATAATGCGCGAAAAATAAATGTTAAATCTAAATTATATTTAGGATTAGCCAATAATATCAATTTGAATAAATATACTCTCGGAAGGAATTTAAAAAGGTTAGTATGCTGTGTTATTAATTTTGCTAGAGAATAAATTAATCTCTTCAAATAACATTTGCCTTAAACCTTTATTCTAACCAAATGAGGAAGAACTGAGTCAACTTGATAGGTTAATCAACTTAAGTTAAATAAAGTAGGAAGCTCATGAGCACAGATAACTCAAAAATTATTTATACTATTACTGATGAGGCGCCAGCCTTAGCAACATATTCATTATTACCTATTATCCAAGCTTATACAGCATCTTCTGGTATAAATGTTGAAACACGTGATATTTCTTTAGCTGGTCGTGTGCTAGCTAGTTTTCCAAAGTATTTAACGAAAGAGCAACGTGTTGATGATGCGTTAGCTGAATTGGGAGAGATGGTTACTAATTCGAATGCAAATATCATTAAACTTCCTAATATAAGTGCTTCAGTTCCTCAATTACATGCCGTAATTAAAGAATTACAAGCAAAAGGGTTTGAAGTACCTAATTATCCTGAAGAAGCGCAGAATGAAGCTGAAAAATCAATAAAATATACTTATGATAAAATCAAAGGTAGTGCGGTAAACCCAGTTCTTCGTGAAGGTAATTCAGATCGTCGTGCGCCTGCTTCAGTTAAGCAATATGCACAAAAAAATCCTCATTCAATGGGCGTTTGGTCAAGTGATTCTAAATCTCACGTGGCAAGTATGTCTACGGGCGATTTTTATGATTCAGAGCAGTCAGTTACTGTTAACTATGCGACCAATGCAAGAATAGAGTTTGTTGCTAAAGATGGTAGCGTTAAAGTTTTAAAAGATAATTTGGTCTTATTAACAGGTGAAATTATTGATTCATCGGTATTAAGCAAATCGGCTTTAATTGAGTTTTATCAGCAATCGATAGAAGATGCTAAGAAAGAAGATGTTTTATTATCGTTGCATTTAAAAGCAACTATGATGAAAGTATCAGATCCGGTTATTTTTGGATACGCAGTAAAAGTTTTCTATGCTGAAGCATTTGAAAAGCATGCTGAGATTTTTGAACAACTAGGTGTTGATGCTAATAATGGTATTGGTGATGTTTATAGTAAAATTTCACGTTTACCTGAAGCTAAAAGAACTGAAATTGAAGCCGATTTAGTGAAGGTATTTGTAAATCGCCCTGAGCTTGCTATGGTTGATTCAGATAAAGGTATTACTAACTTACATGTACCAAGTGACGTTATTGTTGATGCTTCTATGCCTGCAACTCTTCGTTCTTCTGGAATGATGTGGGGACCTGATGGAACGTTAAAAGATACTAAAGCTATGATTCCAGACCGTTGTTATGCGGGCGTTTATCAAGCAGTCTTTGACTTCTGTAGAGAACATGGAGCATTCGATCCAACAACTATGGGTACAGTACCTAACGTTGGTTTAATGGCGCAAAAAGCTGAAGAATATGGCTCACACGATAAAACATTTGTAATGGATGCTGAAGGTAGTGTTCGTGTTGTAGATGCTCTTGGCACAACTTTACTTGAACATACCGTTGAAGTCGGTGATTTGTGGCGTATGTGTCAAGCTAAAGACTTACCAATTCAAGATTGGGTGAAATTAGCGATAACACGTGCTAAAGCTTCTGGCATGCCTGCTGTTTTCTGGTTAGATGAAAACCGTGCTCATGATAGAGAAATGATTAAAAAGGTTAATGCTTATTTAGCAAACTATGACACAGCTGGTTTAGATATTAGAACACTTAATCCTGTTGCTGCCTGTCAATTTACCTTAGAACGAATTCTAAAAGGTGAAGACACTATATCAGTAACTGGTAACGTTTTACGTGATTACTTAACTGATTTATTCCCAATTTTAGAACTAGGCACCAGTGCTAAAATGCTTTCAGTTGTACCATTAATGAATGGTGGTGGTTTATTTGAAACTGGCGCTGGCGGTAGTGCTCCTAAGCATGTTCAACAGTTTGAAAAAGAAAACCATTTACGTTGGGATTCTTTAGGTGAATTTTTAGCATTAGCTGCTTCTCTAGAGCATTTAAGTGTTACAACAGGAAATGCTAAAGCGCAAATCTTGGCTGATACACTAGATAGAGCAACAGGTAAATTTTTAGATAGTAATAAGTCACCATCACGTAAAGTAGGTGAACTTGATAACCGTGGTAGTCATTTTTATCTTGCAATGTATTGGGCACAAGAATTAGCTGCACAAACAAGCGATGGTGAGTTGAAAACTGCCTTTACTGGTGTAGCTCAAGCATTGACTAAGCAAGAAGATAAAATTATTGCTGAATTAAATGGTGCACAAGGTCCAGCAATGGATATTGGTGGATATTACTTTGCTGATGCTGCTAAAGCAGAGAAAGCAATGCGTTCTAGTGAAACATTAAATACTATATTATCGGCTCTTTTTTAAATATTAGTAGATATACAGTAAAAGTGTAAACTATAAACGGAAAGTTTTTAATTACACCTAAAGCCCTGACGATGAATAATTGTTAGGGTTTTTTTGTGTTTAATAAATATTGAGTATATTAAACCTGTGTTTTAAGTTTGCTTAGTATATAATCCGCCACCTTATTAGTGTTTTGTTGTTCTAGGTGATGTATGAGTGTTGATGCTATTGGTTTGTCTGCCAATTTATTGAAAGCGGTAAAGGAATGTGGTTATAAAAATTTAACCCCTATTCAACAGCAGGCTATTCCTATGATTCGCTCAGGCGTTGATGTATTAGCGAGTGCCCAAACAGGAACGGGGAAAACCGCCGCATTTAGTTTACCTATTTTAGATGCATTAGCGAAAACATCATCAAATGATGTAGTAGACGATAAAGATGTTCGGAATATTCAAGCATTAATATTAACACCAACGCGTGAGCTTGCAGCACAAGTTGCTGAAAATATGATCGCATATAGTAAGTTTTTACCATTAAAAATTGGTGTGGTTTATGGTGGCGGTAAAATGCCATCACAAACTAATTTGCTAAAACAAGGAGTTGATGTTTTAGTCGCAACGCCAGGTCGATTACTTGAACATTTAAATTTACGTAATGTAAACTTATCACAAGTGAAGTATCTTGTTTTAGATGAAGCAGATCGCATGTTAGATATGGGTTTTTTAACCGATATAGAAAAGTTAACGTTAGCGGTAAAGCAAAAGCATCAAACCCTGATGTTTTCTGCCACTTATTCAAATAAAGTTAAATCATTAGCAAATACACTGCTTACTACACCTAAAACTATAGGTGTTGCAAAACAAAACTCTACTTCTGGTAAAATTAAGCAATCAGTTTACTGGGTTAGTGAAGTAAGAAAACGCGAGTTATTATCAGAATTGATAGGTGTTAATAATTGGCAGCAAGTGCTTGTTTTTGCAGGAACTAAAGAAAGTGCAAATATTCTTGCTAAAGAATTAAAGCTTGATGGTATAAAAGCCGCACTTTGTCATGGAGATAAAACACAAGGCGCTCGTAATAAAGCCTTAAGTGATTTTAGTGAAGGTAAGGTCAGGGTATTAGTGGCAACGGATGTTGCTGCTCGTGGCTTAGATATTGATAATTTAGCTTATGTTGTTAACTTTCATTTACCTTTTTTAGCCGAAGATTATGTTCATCGTGTTGGGCGCACAGGTCGTGCTGGAAAGTCGGGTACCGCTATTTCTTTAGTGAGTCCTAAGGATGAACGCTTTTTAGAAAATATTGAGGCACTTATAGAGCGTAAATTTGAGCGAATTATTGTACCTGGATATGAATTAAAGAAAGATGAGGCATTAGAGCACCAACAAATTAGTGAAAAACGTGCCAGTAAAAACCGTTACCGTGCTAACCAAGAAAAAAATCAAGCGATTGAAAAGAAAAAACAAGCACCGCGGACGAACAACAAAAAATATAACGTTAAAATAAAGAAAAAACGATAATATAAGCTCGTTTAATACTTATGTTGTTTAAGTTAGTCGGCTTAAACAACACTCAAGCTTGCTAGTGTTTTCATTTTTTCACGATAGAGTGCTGCATCCGTTCGTTCAAATAACGTCTGTTCATTGTCAGCTCTATTCATAAAGGTTGTACCTAAACTACAACCTACTTGATACTTTGAAAGTATAATATTAGTTTTTAATGCGCCATCAATTCTATTTTGAATGATATCCAAGGCATCTTCGCTCGCATGTTCAACAATAATAGCAAACTCATCACCACCAAAACGAAAAATACTGTCAGAATCACGTACACAAGTTCTTAAAACATCAGAAAACTGCATCAACACTTGATCCCCTATACTGTGTCCGTAATTATCATTAATTGCCTTAAATTTATTTAAGTCCATTAAGATCAAGCCAACCTTTTCATGTTGGCGATTTGCATTATGCATGGCACGTTTTAACTGATCATCAAAATATCTACGGTTTCCTAAGTTTGTTAGGCTGTCTTGCATGGCAAGTTGCATAGCTTGATGATATTGGAGTGCATTTTTTAAAGGATACAATAGTATTTTATGGATTCGCTGTAAGTCTTTATAATGATTCATGCTTATAGGGCTATTTATACCGTAGGTAATCGCCCCAATAAATTCATTATTTAGCTTTAATTCGAAGTGTCGTTCTTGTTTTGATTTACGACTTCCACGCAAGGTTTTGCTCGCAATTTCACTTTTAAAATATAAACCTGAAAATTGTATATAACGAGCGGCTTCCATAGCAAAAATATCAAGTAATTTCTCTAAAGATAGAGTTGTTTGGAGCTGTTCTAATAAACTCATATTTTGTTTATCATTTATCGCAGAGCTATTTGCTAATACATTAAATACATTAAATGATGGAGTTGTATTTTCAAGTATATTCAATGTTTGCATACTTACGCCTCTTATTTACGCAGGTTTAGTTTTTAATACTTATGTTAAAGCAATAATTGTTCCAACAATAACCTATGTACTTCAATAAAAAAGTGCGGCTTGTTGTTCGTAGTTAAGCGTTTGATTTTTATTGCTTTTATTTGTTTTTTAAGTGGGTGTTTTGTATGCTGTTCCATACGAAAAAAGGTTGTCAGTAAATTGACGGCAATAATTTGCCGGGTGGCAAGTGTGTTTTTATTTTAGAAAGCGATATAACGCATGTTTTAGTGTGCATAAGCATGGGGTTATCGAAGATTTATAACATGAGTATTTTGGGCCAGCGCCATTTTAATAGATAATCTTTAGTTGACGAGATAATACATAATTGAATTTATTTATATTATCTCTTTTAATTATTTCAAGGAAGCTACTGTAAAAAACCTATAGATAAAATTCATATCAACACGCCTAATAATTATACTTTTTTGGATCCTTACGCTCTAATACAGCATATTAATCATTGATAATAAGTTGTTTACCGCCTACCCAAGTTTGTAAAACTTTAGTTTTCCAGGTTTCAGAGCTTTGAATGTTAAAAATATCTTGATCGATAATAATAAAGTCAGCTTTCTTATCTTTAGCTAATGTGCCAATTATATCCTCTTGATGTGCTGCATAGGCGGCATTTACCGTAAATGTTTTAAACGCTTCCTTTATAGACATGGACTCTTCTGGAAACCATCCTAAACTAGGCTTGTTTTGATGATCTTGTCTTGTGACACTTGCATGAAGGCCAAAAAATGGATTAGTTGATTCAATAGGGAAGTCTGAGCCGCCAGCAATGATAGCATTAGCTTTTATTAACTTTTTCCATGCGTAAGCACCTAATATTCTTTCTTCACCTAATCGGTCTTGTGCCATATTTTTATCACTAGTAGCGTGTGTGGCTTGCATTGATGCGATTACGCCTAACTCGTTAAAACGAGGAATGTCTTTCAAACGAAGAATTTGAGAATGTTCTATTCTGTGACGCATATTTTTTGTTTTTGAACTTTTTATATATTGTTGATAAAGGTCTAATACAAGTTTATTCGCATTATCTCCAATCGCATGAGTGTTGACTTGAAAACCTGCCATCATCACAGTTTGTATCAATGAAGCTAGAGTTTTTTCGTTGTAAAGTAATAACCCTTTATGATTACTTAAGTCGGAATAATCCTCAATTAATGACGCCCCTCTACTACCTAAAGCACCATCAGCTGAAATTTTTACACTATTGATAATAAATTTATCATCAGGCGATTTAAAGTGACCTTGTTTTAATAAATCTTGTAAATTTTTATCATCGACATAGATCATACCATTAACTCTTATTGGCATATTATCTTCTAGCGCTAATGCTTTATAAGCCGTAATATTTGCATTACTAATGCCAGCATCATGAACAGATGTTAAGCCTACTTTAGCTAATTCATTTAAAGCGTTAACTAAAACTTCCTTCATTTCTTTCGGTGTAACCATTGGTATATTATCGGTAATAAGACTCGTAGCATTATCAATAAAAATACCGGTAGGTTTACCTTGCTTATCTTTGACTATTTCACCACCATTAGGTGAAACCGAGGTATGATCAATACCTGCTAACTCCATCGCTTTTGAATTTGCCCAACCTGCATGACCATCAATGCGGCTAAACCAAACGGGTGTGTTTTTGAAATATTCATCAAGTGAAATTGCTGCTGGATATTGTTGACCTTCCCATAAAACTTGATTCCAACCTCGGCCTAACAACCACTGCCCATTCTTATTTTTTTTACGAAAGTTAATGGCTAATTGAACAGCTTCTTGCTCTGATAAAACATTGTTTAGATTAACTTGCATTAAACTTAAGCCGTAAGCTAATACATGCCCATGAGCATCAATCAAACCAGGTAATAGTGTTTTACCGTGACCGTCAATTTCTTGAACGTCTTGCATAGGCAATTTATCATCACTAGTAAATAGTTGATCTATTTTATCATCAGTAAACTGCATGGCTGAAAATTGTATAAGATCACCTGTTTTATTTAATGTATAGCCATTAATATTTTTCAGTAATGTTGTTTGTGAAAATGTTGGGAAGTGTACAATAGTGAGTAAGGTAAAAAGTATAATTTTTTTCATTAGTACAAACCTAGGTTTAAGAGGGCGTTTTTATATTAAAACATAAGCCTTGATAGGTACATTCATTTTGGCTGTTTGTTTAGGTGGTTGTTTTAGCTATTTGTTACCGTATATAAGTTTAAAAAATGTCTGATTTGGTTTTCTTGTTCCATGGCATCATTAAACCCTAGTTGTATTAGTTCGCTGCAGAAGTTTTTTTCAAACAGTAAGTAACTAACAAGACTTGATTCAGCATCATTATTAATACCCGCGCTACGTAAGAGAACTCTTACAGGTAAGGGTAAATCGTCATAATAGTTTCGTGCAATAGTATTAAAGTCACTACTTGGATTGATAATGAAACTATCGATATGCTTTAAGCCTTCAACATTTTCTTTTTTACTTTTGGGGATTAGTTTTAAGGTTTCATTTATACGGGCCATACGCTCTAAATCACTATTCATAGTGTCAGCGAATATGGAATCTAATAAATGGCCAGCAATAGTTGCTGCTGTAGGTGGGTGAGGGGTATTTTCATTAGCATATATAGGCTCTTTGGGTTGCTCAACACCGATAATAAAAATACGCTTAGCACCTAAGTGAATAGCAGGACTAAGGGGTGATAATTGATGCACTGAGCCATCGCCAAAGTGGTTTTTTTTAATCTTCACCGAAGGAAATACTAAGGGAATAGCTGCTGAAGCCATTAAATGTTCAGTATTAAGTTGAGTTGCTTGACCACAACGCTTTTCTCTATTCCAAGGAGCTATATTATCATTAGCTTGAAAAAAGCTGATAGAGTTACCTGTACTATAACTTGATGCGGTGACTGAGGTAGCAGATAGGTACCCCTGTAAAATATTATTATCAATACGCTTAAAATTCATCACCGAGTTTAATAGGTCACGAAGCGGTTCATTGTTTAATAAACTACGAGGTAATTTATTAGCATAATCAGCTTGAAAGTTTGCGAACATAGCTTTACCTATATACCCAAAAACACCTCGGGTATTATTATGATAAATTTTACTGGTATCGAGGTTTTTCCACACCCACTCAAGCTTTTTTACCCCTAAGTGAAAGCA
Source organism: Colwellia sp. 20A7 (assembly GCF_009832865.1). Lineage (NCBI taxonomy): Bacteria > Pseudomonadati > Pseudomonadota > Gammaproteobacteria > Alteromonadales > Colwelliaceae > Colwellia > Colwellia sp. 20A7. The sequence continues at coordinate 1,970,016 of NZ_CP047130.1, forward strand.
TGACGCATAACATCCTAAGGCTGTGGTATTTATTGCCCCTGCAGAAGTTCCACATAAAATAGGGAAGGGAATAGCATGATTTCTAGGTACGAATTTAGCGATAGCTGAAAGAACACCTACTTGATAGGCTGCTCGAGCCCCACCACCAGTTAGTACTAAAGCGTTTTGGGTGGCAACATAATTATGTCTTCTAGTCATCGATGATTATCTTGAATTAAAGTGTTGATTAAGATGTTGTTTGTCAATTGCAACTATAAGTGTTTTTATTTGATACTGCTAGCCTAAGGGGGAAAGTTAGCCGAAAAAAAACCAGCAGAAGCTGGTTTTTTAAAATGACATAGAATTATTAACAATTAATCTTCTACTTGTCACTATTTGCACCTAAAAGATGTAATAATTAAGTAGTTTTCTTATCTGAAAATAATTTATTAGCTGCTAACACGTTCGTTAGCAACATCAATCAATGGTTTCGATCCAGTTTGCAACAATGCTAAGTTAGCAGAAACAACACTCTTTGGTAATTTAGAAATCATCAAAGATCCTGTTTCTACAGAACCACTTGTTGATGCAAACTCTAATAAGTTCTGGCCATTACACTCAATGCCGTCGAAAATACGACGAATTTTTAATTTATTCATTTTTAAAAATGAACGCATGCGTTTCTTGTCATCAGCAGCCACATACTCACATATGCTTTGTGCAATGTTCGTCGCTTGTGCTTGAGGTGTCGATACAACAGACGTTAAAGTTAAAATAGTGATGGTTGAAGCTATTAATAATTTTTTCATTTTAGTAACCTTTAATTTAAATGGATTATTAAAAGAAAAAACCACGGGATGTACCTATGAACGAGGTGACTCCGCTGCCGTAGATTATCCAGTATTAGAAAATCCCGTAGGCCGGTGGTTTTGCGTCGCATACTTTCATATGCTTTGCCTTTTCTTTGTCAAATTTAATTATCTCTAATATTTATTATAAATGCAAATTTCATTTAGTTTATTGTTATATAAGAGAATAACATATTATAAGTATTACTTATTAAGGCAAAAAATTTAATAAATTTAAGTTGAGACATTATACTTACAACATGTTTACAATCTTGTTACATAAGGCCGAAGTATATTTGTAATTGAGGTATGTTTCTTTTATCAAAGTATAATTATTTTAAGTTAACTAATTATACTTTGAACTTTACTAATTCAAGACTAAAACTGCATTTCAGGTGTATTCTCATGTACAACTAATTCACCTTCAGTTAGTTTTATTATTTCTTCAACAGATACGCCAGGTGCGCGCTCTAACAAGTGAAATTTTCCTTCTTTTATTTCTATATATGCTAAATCTGTTAGCACTTTTTTTATACAGCCTTTTCCCGTTAATGGTAGCGTACAGTTTTTTAATAATTTAGACACACCATGCTTTGATGCATGAGTCATGGTAACAATAATATTATCAGCACCAGCTACTAGGTCCATTGCGCCACCCATACCTTTAATGAGTTTTCCTGGGATCATATAAGAAGCAATATTACCATTTACATCAACTTCAAAAGCCCCAAGTACGGTTAGGTCAACATGTCCACCACGGATCATGGCAAATGATTCGGCCGAATCAAAAAGAGAAGCACCTGTTGCCATAGTAACCGTTTGTTTACCTGCATTAATAAGATCGGCATCAATTTCGTCTTCAGTGGGAAATTGTCCCATTCCTAATAAGCCATTTTCAGATTGAAGCATAACCTCAATCCCTTCAGGTACGTAATTAGCGACAAGGGTTGGAATACCAATGCCTAGATTAACGTAATAACCATCTTGAAGTTCTTGGGCTACACGTTGTGCAAGTTGTTCTCTGGAAAGCGCCATTATTTATCTCCTCTAGGGTAACAGCTGCGTTTATTGTTTTTATCGACAATCGCAGTTAGCTATCAACCTGTTAATTATTGTTCAACTTAGTTCTATGAGCGGGTAGTGCGTTGTTCAATGCGTTTCTCGAAGGTGCCTAAAATTAGTCTATCGACATAAATTCCAGCAGTATGAATTTGATCTGGATCTAGCTCGCCGGGTTCGACAATTTCTTCAACTTCAACAACGGTTATTTTACCTGCGGTTGCTGCCATTGGATTAAAATTACGTGCTGTTTTTCTAAAAACCAAGTTACCGTATCGATCCGCTTTCCATGCTTTTACAATAGCAAAATCACCAGTGATAGCTTCTTCTAGAATATAATGGCGACCGTTAAACTCTCTTTCTTCTTTACCTACTGCAACAGGGGTTCCATACCCTGTTGCAGTGAAAAAAGCGGGTATTCCCGCACCACCAGCACGTATTTTTTCGGCTAATGTCCCTTGTGGTGTTAATTCTACATCGAGTTCACCAGCCATCATTTGACGCTCAAACTCAGCATTTTCACCAACATAAGAAGCAATAATTTTTTTAATTTGGCGATCAGGCAATAAAATTCCTAAGCCAAAATCATCAACACCACAGTTATTAGAAACTAATGTTAATCCTTTTGTACTTTTACGTTTAATTTCCTGAATTAAGTTTTCAGGAATTCCGCATAAGCCAAAACCACCTGCAATTACAGTCATGTTGTCAGTTAGACCAGCCATGGCTTCTTCGTAACTAGCAACTACTTTGTCAAACCCTGCCATTGTTTTCTCCTCGATGCTTTATTTATTATATTTTTTGCTAACATACTATGTGTTTCTATTCGCCAGATAAGCATTTGATACTTTTGATATTGGCGCTTTATCTAGTTTTTCGCTGATATACCAACCAGCTTTAAGCAATTTTGTAAAATCTATTCCTGTTTCTATACCTAAACCATTTAACATGTAAACAACATCTTCAGTAGCAACATTACCTGATGCACCTTTAGCATAAGGACAACCACCTAAACCTGCAATAGCACTATCGACGACCTTAATACCCATTTGAAGAGCTGCGTAAATATTGGTTAACGCTTGTCCATAGGTATCATGAAAATGTACCGCTAGCTTATTTATTGGTACATGAGCACTAACCGCTTGTATCATTTGTGTGACTTTACCCGGTGTACCAACACCGATTGTATCGCCAAGAGATATTTCATAGCAGCCCATTTCGTAGAGTTTTTTAGCAACTTTAGCAACGTCTTCTGCTGCTATATCTCCTTCGTAAGGGCAGCCTAAAACACATGAAACATAGCCCCTTACTTTTACGTTGGCTTGTTTCGCTGCATCCATAATAGGAATAAATCGTTCTAAGCTTTCTTCAATTGAGCAGTTAATATTTTTTTGGCTAAAGCTTTCTGACGCAGCACCAAAAATGGCTACTTCATTAACATTGACTGCCATCGCATTTTCAAACCCGCGTATATTAGGTGTAAGCGCGGCATAAGTGACATTATTCTTACGATTCAATGTTTTAAATATTTCAGTAGACGTTGCCATTTGTGGTACCCACTTAGGAGACACAAAACTGCCGCTTTCAACATAACTAACTCCTGCACTAACAAGTTTTTCTATTAAGCTGATTTTATCACTTGCGCTTATTAGCTTAGCTTCGTTTTGTAAGCCATCTCTTGGTCCTACTTCCACTATTTTTACTTGAGTAGGCATAAGAGGGGATAAGATGTTATTCATGCTAGCTCCTTATGCTTCATCATTGACACTTATTTGTTCGCTAAATGCCAATAACTCAGCTCCGCCATCAACCATATCACCTGCTTGAAAGAATATTTCATTAATGATGCCGTCACTGGGGGCTTTAATCGTATGTTCCATTTTCATTGCTTCCATAATAACTAGCGGTTGATTTTTACTAACGGTATCGCCAGTTTTTACTAATACACTAATCATGGTGCCATTCATTGGCGCCGTTAAACCACCATGTCCGTCTTCATTATCATGTTGACCACAATCAGGTAAAATATAGATAAAGTTGAATACACCATTTTCTCTGTATAAATTAATACTATTATTAATAAGGCTGACCGTTGTTGTACTTCGGTGACCATTGATGGTGGTAATGAGAAGGTCGTTATTTAGGCTACCTTGGCAATTAAATTGCTCACCATTAACATTCAGTGAATAATAGACATCAGAGACGTATTTTTTTTGTTCAACTTCAACGTTGTACTCTGTTTCGTTATGCGCTAGCGCGAACGAATGTATATAAGGTTCATTTAAACGCCAAGCATTGGCATTGTGCCAAGGTGAATTTGAATCACTACTTTTTAACGCATCTTTTTGGGCTTGGTGTTGCATTGTTAAGATGAGGTATAAAGCGGCGATTGGTAATTCGTTTTGTAATATTTGTTTTTTATTATTGAAAATAAGCTCGTTATTTTTTTCAATAAAACTCGTGTCTATTTCTTCATCCATAAACGGTTGCGATGTTGCTAAGTTATAGAGGAAATCAATATTCGTTGTTACACCATTGATACGATATTCGCTTAATGCTTTGCTTAAACGTTTTAGTGCTTTTTCACGACTTTCATCCCATACAATTAATTTTGCGATCATAGGATCATAATAAACACTTACTTCATCTCCTTGGCATACACCGGTATCAATGCGCACATGTTTACTTTCAATAGGTGTTTGCAATAAGGTTAGCTTACCTGTTGCCGGTAGAAAGTCTTTATCAGGATCTTCAGCATAAATACGGGCTTCAAAAGCATGTCCATTGAGCACTAGTTGTTTTTGCGTTTTAGGTAATATTTCACCAGCGGCAACGCGCAATTGCCATTCAACTAAATCTTGGCCACTAATCATTTCAGTGACGGGATGCTCAACCTGTAGACGAGTATTCATCTCCATAAAATAGAAAGAGCCATTAACATCAAGTAAAAACTCAACCGTACCTGCGCCTTGATAACCAATAGCTTGAGCTGACTTTATTGCAGACTTACCCATTTGTGTACGTAACTCTTCACTCATACCAAAAGCCGGGGCTTCTTCAATCACTTTTTGGTGACGACGTTGAACCGAACAATCTCGTTCGAATAAGTAAACGGCATTGTTGTGGTTATCACAAAAAACTTGAATTTCAACATGACGAGGTTGAGTTAAATATTTCTCTACTAACATAGTATCGTCACCAAAAGATGACATTGCTTCTCGTTTTGCTGCCGCGAGGCCTTCTTCAAACTCTTGTTCGCTCCATACTTGGCGCATACCTTTACCACCGCCGCCAGCGGTCGCTTTTAATAATACGGGATAGCCCATATCATCAGCAGCTTTTTTAATTATTTCACTTGATTGGTCGTCGCCATGGTAGCCAGGTACTAAAGGTACGTTGGCTTTTTCCATAATGTTTTTAGCGGCTGACTTTGACCCCATAGCTTCTATTGCAGCTACCGGCGGACCAATAAAGGTAATGTTTTTCTTCGCACAAGAACGACAGAAATCAGCATTTTCAGAGAGGAAACCATAACCAGGGTGAATTGCCTGTGCGCCTGTTTGAATTGCAGCAGCAATAACATTATCGCCTAAAAGGTAGCTCTCACGTGATGGTGAGGGACCTATATAAATAGCTTCATCGGCCATTTGTACATGTAAGGCATTTTTGTCTGCGTCTGAATAAATAGCTACGGTTAAAACGCCCATACTTTTAGCTGTTTTTATAATACGACAGGCAATTTCACCACGATTAGCAATTAATATTTTATTGAACATGTTATTTCCTCTTGAATTCAGGCCTATAAATAAATGCCATTAATACTTTTTATTTTTGCCAATTTGGCAAACGTTTTTCAAAAAAAGCATTTAAGCCTTCTTGACCTTCTTCTGATACTCGGATTGCAGCTATTCGCTCACTGGTATTTGCTAGTAACGCATCATCTATGGTTTTAAACGCAACATATTGACTTAGTTTTTTTGCTTTTCGTCTAGCTTGACTACCGTTAGCAAGTAATATGGTTATCATTTTTTTGACTTCATTGGCTAAGTCTTCAGGCTCTACAATTTCGTCAACTAAGCCCAATTGCTGTGCTTTTTCACTGAAAAATCGCTCTGCGGTTTGAAAGTAACGACGACTCGCCTTTAACCCGATAGCATCGACAACGTAAGGACTGATAGTTGCAGGAATAAGACCTAATTTAACTTCACTTAAACAGAAGCTTGCTTTAGTGCTCGCAATAACAATATCGCAACAACTTGCTAAACCTACTGCACCACCAAAAGCTGCACCCTGAATTTTGGCTATTGTTGTTTGTGGTAAGAAATTTAATGCTTTTAACATTTGGGCTAGGGCGTTAGCATCCTTCAAGTTATCCTGATAAGAATAACTGGCCATACGTTTCATCCAACCTAGGTCGGCACCCGCGCTAAAGCTTTTTCCGTTTGATGCTAGGACCATGATACTAATATCGTCGCGCTTACTAATATCATTAAATATAGTTGTTAATTTTTTGATGATTTCATCATCGAAAGCATTGTGTTTATCTGGATTATTTAAAGTCACGATAGCAACACCTTGCTCATCTACCTTAAATAAAACCTTTTCATTAGGTGTGTTCATATTAATGCGCCTTACTTTTCTCTTAACACCAGTATTACATTCTAAAGATGCCAAACTTAGTATCATCAATTGGGGAGTTTAATGCGGCTGAAATAGCTAAGCCTAATACTTGACGGGTATCAGCAGGATCAATAATGCCATCATCCCATAATCGTGCTGAAGCAAAGTAAGGGTGACCTTGATGTTCATAATTATCAATAATTGGCTGTTTAAATGCTTGTTCGTCTGATTCACTCCAAGTTTCACCTAACTTTTCTTTTTTATCACGTGTTACTTGTGCCATAACGCCCGCAGCTTGCTCACCACCCATCACAGAAATTCGTGCATTTGGCCACATAAATAAGAAACGAGGATCGTAAGCTCTACCGCACATACCATAATTACCGGCACCAAAGCTGCCACCAATCAAAATAGTAAACTTAGGAACTTGTGCTGTCGCAACAGCCGTTACCATTTTGGCACCATGTTTTGCTATACCACCTGACTCATATTGTTTACCTACCATAAAACCGGTGATGTTTTGTAAAAATACCAATGGAATTTTTCGTTGAGCACATAATTGAATAAAATGCGCACCTTTCTCGGCTGATTCACCAAAGAGCACTCCATTATTGGCAACAATTCCAACAGGGTAGCCGAATATATTAGCGAAGCCACATACTAAGGTGTTGCCATAAAGTGCTTTAAATTCGTGGAATTCACTGGCATCCACAAGGCGAGCAATAATTTCTCGTACGTCATAAGGTTGGCGAGTATCTTTTGGAATAATGCCGTAAATATCTTCGCTAGGGTATTCAGGCTCAATAACTTCTTGTATATCAATATTGATAGATTTTATGTTATTTAAATTCTTAATAGCAGAACGTGCAATCTCAAGTGCATGATGATCATTTTGTGCATAGTGATCGGTAACACCTGAAGTACGACAATGTACATCAGCGCCACCTAAATCTTCTGCACTAACAACTTCACCTGTTGCTGCTTTTACCAGAGGAGGTCCGGCTAAAAATATTGTGCCTTGTTCTTTAACAATAATAGATTCATCAGCCATTGCTGGCACATAAGCACCACCTGCCGTACATGAACCCATAACAACCGCAATTTGTGGGATGTTTTTAGCTGACATATTGGCTTGATTAAAGAAAATACGTCCAAAATGTTCTCTATCTGGGAATACATCTTCTTGATTCGGTAAGTTAGCTCCGCCAGAATCTACTAAATAAATACAAGGAAGATTATTTTCTTGTGCGATAGCCTGTGCTCTAAGGTGTTTTTTAACCGTTAGTGGATAGTATGTCCCACCCTTTACGGTAGCGTCATTAGCAACTATTACACATTCTTGACCGCTAACACGACCAATGCCAGTGATAATACCTGCACTAGGCACATCATCATCATAAACTTTGTAAGCGGCGAGTTGTGAAAACTCTAAAAAGGCAGCGCCCTCATCAATTAATGCATTGACGCGATCACGAGGTAATAATTTTCCTCGGCTAAGGTGGCGTTCTCGTGAACGTTCGCCACCACCCAGTTTTATTTCACTAATCTTTGCACGTAAATCATCAATTTGTGATTGCATGTGAGCAGCATTATCTAAGAAATCTTGACTGCGAGTGTTTATTTTTGAAATTATTTTTGCCACGGGAAAGCCTTATTATTTAACGAAGTAGTTGGATTAATTAGTAATAAAACAAATGATTACTTTGATTCGTTGAACAACTCACGCCCGATCAGCATTCTTCGAATTTCAGAAGTACCGGCGCCAATTTCATAAAGTTTAGCGTCACGTAATAACCGTCCCGCAGGAAATTCATTGATATAGCCATTGCCGCCAAGTAATTGAATCGTATCGAGCGCCATTTTGGTGGCTAGCTCTGCCGCATACAAAATAACTGCAGCGGAATCCTTACGTGTCGTTTCACCGCGATCACAGGCTGCTGCAACCATATAAGCGTATGATTTTGCGGCATTCATTTGCGTGTACATATCAGCCACTTTGCCTTGTACTAATTGAAACTCTCCAATTGATTGGCCAAATTGCTTTCTGTCATGAATATAAGGTACGACTAAATCCATACAAGCATCCATAATGCCTAACGAACCACCAGATAAAACAACACGTTCATAATCTAAACCTGACATTAGCACACGTACACCTTTACCTTCATGACCTAAGATGTTTTCTGCAGGCACTTCACAGTCTTGAAATACAAGTTCGCAAGTATTAGAGCCACGCATGCCTAATTTATCGAGTTTTTGATGGCGAGAAAAACCAGGGTAGTCACGCTCAACGATAAAAGCAGTAATACCTTTCGAACCCGCGCTGGTATCTGTTTTAGCATAAATCACATAAACATCGGCATCTGGACCATTGGTGATCCACATTTTATTGCCATTAAGAATGTATTTATCACCATCTTTCCTAGCAGAGAGCTTCATACTAACAACATCACTACCGGCGTTAGGTTCGCTCATCGCCAATGCGCCAACATGTTCGCCAGTACAAAGTTTAGGAAGGTACTTTAGTTTTTGTTCATGGGATCCATTTTTGCGCAGTTGGTTTAAACATAAATTAGACATAGCGCCATAACTTAAGCCGACAGAAGCGGAAGCTCTACTAATTTCTTGCATAGCAACGATATGCTCTAAGTAACCTAAGCCAGAGCCGCCATATTCTTCTTCAACAGTCATGCCTAATAACCCCATATCACCAAATTTACGCCATAAGTCGCTAGGGAATTCATTATCTATGTCTATTTTTTCGGCGCGTGGCGCAATTTCATCACGAGCAAAAGCATTCACTTGATCGCGGATCATATCGACGGTTTCGCCTAAGTTAAAATTAAGTGAGCTAAATGAAGAGATCATAGATTTTCCTTTTTTTTAATCTGGTTAACTAAAGTGGTTTATTTATTTTTGTTAGCGTTTTTATTGTTTTGTTAATTTTGTTAGTATATTTTGACAATTTTCTTCTAAATCATTTAGCTCAATTAATACATCGTTAATGTCAGCAAGCTGCTGCTCTAATGATTTTTTTTTGTTTGCGATTAATTCCATCATACTTGATAACTGTTTTGCGCTTGATTTGTCTGCGTCATACAGTTCAAACAGTTTTCCCGTTTCAGCTAATGAAAAACCTAAACGCTTACCACGTAATATTAACTTAAGCCTAACTCTATCTCGTTGGTTATAAATACGAGTTTGCCCTTTACGTGAAGGCATAAGTAGGCCTTGATCTTCATAAAAACGAATACTACGCGTAGTAATATCAAACTCTTTTGATAATTCCCCAATAGCGTAGCTAGTTTGATTTGGTTTAGTTTTTATATTCATGTGGTATTCGTTACTGACAGTTATTGTTAAAATTACTTTACATGAAGTTTACGTAAACGTAAAGTGTGTTTTTAGGTAATGCCTTCATAATATATTAAAACGATTATTAGCATTATCTTAGTTAATTATTTTCAAGTTTCTGTATTTTTTATTTTAATCACAGTAACGAAATAAATACGACGTTGTAAATAAGAGTAAAGACTAGTACTAAAGTTTACGTTGGCGTAAACGTTATATTGTTGTAGGCTATTTAGCTTAATATTACTAAAATTTATATCATCTTTCTTATTTTGGAGATTATCATGTCACAGAGTGATCCTATTGTAATTGTTTCAGCATTAAGAACCCCTATGGGTGGTTTTAGCGGCTGTTTTTCAAATGTTACAGCCCCCGAACTTGGTGCAACCGCGATAAAAGCTGCTGTAGCTCAAGCGAAATTAAGCAATGATCAAGTCGATGAGGTCATCATGGGGTGTGTTTTACCCGCAGGTTTAAAGCAGGCACCAGCGAGACAAGCAGCTATTGCCGCGGATTTATCTTTATCAACGGTTTGTACCACTATTAATAAAGTGTGTGGATCAGGTATGAAAGCTGCAATGCAAGCTCATGATGGATTACTTGCAGGCTCAATTGAAATTGCTGTTGCTGGCGGGATGGAAAGTATGAGTAATGCACCCTACCTTTTACCCAATGCTAGAGCCGGTATGAGAATGGGGCACGGTCAAGTCATCGATCATATGATGCTTGATGGATTAGAGAATGCCTATGATGGTATTTCTATGGGCTGTTTTGCGCAGGAAACAGCTGATGAAGCAGGTTTTAGTCGTGAAGCGATGGATGAGTTTGCTATCCGCTCTTTATCTCGTGCTAACGCAGCGATTGAGTCAGGCGCTTTTAGAAATGAAATCGCACCCGTCACTGTAATAAATAGACGACAAGAAACCATTATAGATACAGATGAACAACCGGGTAATGCTCGCCCAGAAAAAATACCTTCATTAAGAGCCGCTTTCAAAAAAGATGGAACAATAACCGCTGCGAATTCTAGTTCAATTTCCGATGGTGGCGCAGCGCTAGTTATGATGAAGCTATCAACTGCGCAAGCGCGAGGTTTAACGCCACTTTGTAAAATAGTGGCTCATGCAACTCATGCACAAAAACCAGCTGAATTTACAGCAGCACCTGTAGGTGCAATGACCAAATTATTAGAAAAAGCAGGCTGGGCAGCAGACGATGTTGATTTATTTGAAATCAATGAAGCATTTGCAATGGTGACTATGCTAGCCGTTAAAGATATGGATTTAGATATGAATAAAGTTAATGTTAACGGTGGTGCTTGTGCATTAGGTCATCCATTAGGTGCAAGTGGTGCACGTATTATGGTGACACTTATTCATGCTCTAAAAAATAAAGGCTTATCTAAAGGGATTGCTTCTTTATGCATAGGTGGCGGTGAAGCAACGGCTATTGCCTTGGAAATGTTATAATTAATTAGGAAATATTATGAATTTTGACTTAACTGAAGATCAACAAATGTTTGCTGATACCGCTAAACAATTTAGTGATAGTGAACTATTACCTAATAGTGCTAAATGGGATCAAGAAAGTATTTTCCCAAAAGATGTTATTGCTAAAGCCGGTGAATTAGGTTTCTGTTCTTTATATACACCTGAATCAGCAGGGGGGTTAAATCTAAGCCGTCTGGATTCCTCTATAATTTTTGAACAATTAGCCATGGGGTGTACGGCTACTACTGCCATGATGACTATTCATAATATGGCAACATGGATGATAGCAACCTGGGGCAAGGATGCTATAAAGGATACCTGGTGTCCATCATTAGTCACAGGTGAAAAGCTTGCTTCTTATTGTTTAACCGAGCCTGGGGCTGGCTCTGATGCTGCTTCACTAAGAACGTCAGCAAAAAAAGAGGGTGATAATTATGTCATCAATGGCTCTAAAGTCTTTATTTCCGGTGCAGGCGCCACAGATGTTTTAGTTGTAATGGTACGTACCGGTGGAGAAGGCCCTAAAGGTATTTCAGCAATTGCTATTCCTGCTAATTTAGACGGTATTATTTATGGGAAAGCTGAGCATAAGCTTGGCTGGAATGCTCAACCTACGCGTCAGATTACCTTTGATAATGTAAAAGTTCCTGTTGAGAATTTGTTAGGTAATGAAGGTGACGGTTTTCAATGGCAATGAAAGGCCTTGATGGTGGTCGTATTAATATTGCAACTTGCTCTATTGGCACCGCTCAGCAGGCTTTAAATATTTCAATGGAATATATGAAAGAAAGAGAGCAATTTGGTAAACCTATTGCTGCATTTCAGGGCTTACAATTTAAATTAGCTGATATGGCAACGGAATTAGTTGCTGCCCGTCAGTTGGTAAGATTAGCCGCGTATAAATTAGATCAGAATGACCCAGAGAAAACAGCCTATTGTGCCATGGCAAAACGTTTTGCTACTGATATCGGTTTTCAAGTGTGTGATGCTGCACTGCAAATCCATGGTGGTTATGGCTACATTAAAGAATACCCATTAGAACGACACTTTAGAGATGTGCGTGTCCATCAGATCCTTGAAGGTACTAATGAAATTATGCGTGTCATTATAGCACGTCGTTTATTAGCCGAAGGTGCAGGTCAACTACTTTAACCGACTTGGAAGATATTTGATTCACATCAGTAAATTGTTGGAATTCAATCTCTTTAAATAAACGTCAATATGCTTAGTAAATTAATAGTATTGAAAAAATCAAGCAAGGGCTCGCGATAGCAAAGTAAGTAGGAACTTTATATGACTCAAGTAGTAAAATTTCAAGAACTTCATTGTGATAATGGTAAGACAATAGCGGTAATTACCTTAAATTCACCAAAATCATTAAATGCGTTAAGCGCTGACATGATCGATTTACTCTATCCAAAATTAAAGCAGTGGCAAACACAAGAAAATATCGCTGCTATTTTTTTACAAGGTGAAGGAGAAAAAGCTTTTTGTGCTGGCGGTGACATCGTACATATGTATCAAGCGATGAAAAAACTAGAAACGCAAGAGAATTCAGATGGTTATTCTCCAGAGGTCATAGAGTATTTTACCAAAGAATATCAACTAGATTATCTTATCCATACTTTCAATAAACCCTTTATCGTATGGGGAAGTGGCATTGTCATGGGGGGAGGGCTGGGGCTAATGGTTGGCGGTAGCCATCGCGTAGTGACTGAGAGTTCTCGTATTGCAATGCCTGAAATTAGTATTGGTCTGTATCCTGATGTGGGAGGAAGTTACTTTTTAAATCGTATGCCTGATAACTGTGGTTTATTTTTAGGCATTACCGGCGCTTCTATCAATGCAGCCGACGCTAAATATTGTCATTTAGCTGATTATTTTGTGGCAAATGATAATAAAGATGTATTTATAAAGCAGTTAACTCAACTAGATTGGCAAGAATCTTCAAAAGCTAACCATAAGAGTCTTTCTGATCTTTTGTTAAGTTTCGAGCAAGACTCAGCTAGTTACTTACCTGATAGTAAACTTAACGAACACAAGGCCTTAATTAATCAAGTGACTAGTTTCGATAACCTTAATGACATTGTAAAAAGCATATTAATCGCTGAATGCGAAGATAAATGGTTTAATCGAGCACAAAAGTCATTAGCACATGGTAGCGCTTTGAGTGCTTCTATTGCTTATAAACAGCTACAAGTAGGTAAAACATTATCTTTGGCTGACTGCTTCAGAATGGAACTAAACCTCTCCGCTAAATCAGGCCAGTTTGGTGAATTTGTTGAAGGTGTAAGAGCCCTTTTAATTGATAAAGATAATTCCCCTCAATGGCATTTTGACTCTGTTGCTGCTGTTGATAATAAAGTAGTGGATTGGTTTTTTGAATCTAAGTGGGCAAAAGAAGAACACCCGCTATTAGCTTTAGGGCTTTAGTTATTGAGAAATAAACGACTTAAGGTTTAGTAACTAGGAATATATACAGAAGAATAAAATGTTAAATACTGTTTATTTCAAAAAATTATCATTATAAAAATATAAGGAAAGAACAATGGCAAATATAGCATTTATCGGTTTAGGTAATATGGGGAGCCCAATGGCTATTAACTTAGTTAAAGCAGGACATCAAGTTTGTGTCTTTGATTTATCTGAGTCTGCCGTCGCTCAAGTTGTCGCTCAAGGTGCTACGACTAAAGCAAGTGCAATCGAGTGTGTGAAAAATGCACAGTTTATTGTTTCCATGCTGCCTGCAGGAAAGCATGTTGAAGGGGTTTATTTAACAGCTGAAACAGGATTAATTAACCATATTGAAAAAGGTAGTGTCGTTATTGATTCTTCAACGATTGATGCTGCAACATCGCGTAAAGTAGCTTCCGCATTAGCAGGCCAAGGTATTAATTTTGTTGATGCTCCTGTCTCTGGTGGCGTTGGCGGTGCAGTTGCTGGCACATTAAGCTTTATGGTGGGAGGATCTATTGATGAGTTTAACCAAGTAGAACCCATTTTAAAAACTATGGGTAAAAATATTTTCCACGCAGGTGATCATGGCGCAGGGCAAATAGCCAAAGCCTGTAATAATATGTTGTTGTCTGTATTAATGATTGGTACGAGTGAAGCATTACAATTAGGTTTAGCAAATGGGTTAGATGCAAAGGTTTTATCTAACATTATGAGTGAAAGTTCAGGCAGTAATTGGACATTAGATGTTTATAATCCGTGCCCGGATGTAATGGAAAATGTTCCCTCATCAAACGATTATAAAGGTGGATTTATGGTTGACTTGATGGCAAAAGACTTAGGTTTAGCTATGGATACAGCAGTTGATAGTCAATCATCAACCCCTATGGGAGCATTAGCACGTAATTTGTATGTAATGCATGCGGCGTCGGGTAATGGTGGAAAGGACTTCTCCAGCATATTTAACCTATTTAACAAATAACTATTAATAAAGTATAAATAGAGAATATTATGAACTTAGAGAATAAAACAATTGTCATTACTGGTGGTGGTCAAGGTCTAGGCCGTACAATGGCAATTAACTTTGCTCAAAGTGGAGCCAATATAGCGTTAATTGATTTAAATGAAGCATTATTGGAAGAAACAGTAGCACTTATTGAAGAAAAAGGCGTAACAGTTAAATACTATTTAGCAAACGTGAGTAATGAAGAGCAAGTTGAATCGACCTTTAAGCAAATTAATGAGGACTTTAATGGTATCGATGGCTTAATTAATAATGCAGGCATATTACGTGATGGTATGTTTGTTAAAGCTAAAGATGGTGTAGTAAGTAAAAAAATGTCATTAGCGCAATTCCAATCTGTAATTGATGTTAATTTAACGGGTGTTTTTCTGTGTGGTAGAGAAGCTGCAGTGCATATGATTGAGTCTGGTCGTAAAGGTGTCATTATTAATATGTCATCAATCGCACGTGGTGGAAACATAGGACAAACTAATTACGCTGCAGCAAAAGCTGGTGTGGTTGCGATGACAACAACATGGGCAAGAGAGTTAGGTCGACACGGTATTCGTGTTGGGGCAATAGCACCTGGTGTTATACGTACTGCTATGACTGATGCGATGAAACCGGAAATGCGAGATAGATTAGAAAAAATGAAACCCGTTGGGCGCTTGGGTGAAGCAGAAGAAATTGCACATACTGCAAAATACATTTTTGAAAATGAATTTTTCAGTGGCAGGGTGGTAGAAGTTGATGGTGGATTGGCAATGTAAAACAATAATGCCATGTTTTTGAGTGTTTTTTGACTTAATTGAATGAGCTTTAAACACTTAAACATTAATTGATAAATAAATGCAAAAATAATGATATTTATGCTTGACCCAGTAAGAGAAATCTATACAATGCGCTCCAGTTCCAAGGGGTTCAGGCAAAACGAATCATCAACGGACTGTTTTAATAAGTTATCTCCTTTCATTTAATGAATATTGATTAACTTAACGTTTACTTTTGATTTAAGTAATGAAGTGTTTAAGAGTTTGCAAAAACTTTTAAAAAATCAAAATAAAACGTTGACATTAAAACTCGGAAGCGTATAATATGCATCCTGCTTCGGGGCAACAGCAACGAGCAACACGATTCAAGTTAGACAATAGTTCAACTTAAATCGTTTAGGTGAAGAGCGAATGCGACTCTCATCTATATCGACTAACCTGGTTAATCGATATCTTCTTTAACAATTAGTTATCATGCAATTTGTGTGAATACTCACATTAACTTGTTTTTACATAGTTCTTCTTTCTTAGGAAAGCGGAACAAAAAAACGCTTAATGAATGATGTTCATGCAAATAAATATAGTTACTTATTTCTAGCGAGATAGGTAGCGACTATGTAATGCGATATCAGCTTTGCTGGTATCACGACAGAATTCATTGAGCAGTAACACATCACTTTTACTTAGGTAAGAATGGTGAGGTTACACAAACGATTTTTAATTGAAGAGTTTGATCATGGCTCAGATTGAACGCTGGCGGCAGGCTTAACACATGCAAGTCGAGCGGTAACAGAGATAGCTTGCTATCTGCTGACGAGCGGCGGACGGGTGAGTAATGCTTGGGAATATGCCTTATGGTGGGGGACAACAGTTGGAAACGACTGCTAATACCGCATAACGTCTACGGACCAAAGGGGGGGATCTTCGGACCTCTCGCCATTTGATTAGCCCAAGTGAGATTAGCTAGTTGGTGAGGTAATGGCTCACCAAGGCGACGATCTCTAGCTGGTTTGAGAGGATGATCAGCCACACTGGGACTGAGACACGGCCCAGACTCCTACGGGAGGCAGCAGTGGGGAATATTGCACAATGGGCGAAAGCCTGATGCAGCCATGCCGCGTGTGTGAAGAAGGCCTTCGGGTTGTAAAGCACTTTCAGTTGTGAGGAAAGGATGTGTTAATAGCTGCATCTGTGACGTTAACAACAGAAGAAGCACCGGCTAACTTCGTGCCAGCAGCCGCGGTAATACGAGGGGTGCAAGCGTTAATCGGAATTACTGGGCGTAAAGCGTTCGTAGGCGGTTATTAAGCAAGATGTGAAAGCCCAGGGCTCAACCTTGGAACTGCATTTTGAACTGGTAGACTAGAGTACTGTAGAGGGTGGTGGAATTTCCAGTGTAGCGGTGAAATGCGTAGAGATTGGAAGGAACATCAGTGGCGAAGGCGGCCACCTGGACAGATACTGACGCTGAGGAACGAAAGCGTGGGGAGCGAACAGGATTAGATACCCTGGTAGTCCACGCCGTAAACGATGTCAACTAGCCGTTTGTGCCCTTGAGGCGTGAGTGGCGCAGCTAACGCACTAAGTTGACCGCCTGGGGAGTACGGCCGCAAGGTTAAAACTCAAATGAATTGACGGGGGCCCGCACAAGCGGTGGAGCATGTGGTTTAATTCGATGCAACGCGAAGAACCTTACCATCCCTTGACATCCAGAGAAGAGACTAGAGATAGACTTGTGCCTTCGGGAACTCTGTGACAGGTGCTGCATGGCTGTCGTCAGCTCGTGTTGTGAAATGTTGGGTTAAGTCCCGCAACGAGCGCAACCCCTATCCTTATTTGCCAGCGAGTTATGTCGGGAACTCTAAGGAGACTGCCGGTGATAAACCGGAGGAAGGTGGGGACGACGTCAAGTCATCATGGCCCTTACGGGATGGGCTACACACGTGCTACAATGGCAGGTACAGAGGGCAGCAATACCGCGAGGTTGAGCGAATCCCACAAAGCTTGTCGTAGTCCGGATCGGAGTCTGCAACTCGACTCCGTGAAGTCGGAATCGCTAGTAATCGTAGATCAGAATGCTACGGTGAATACGTTCCCGGGCCTTGTACACACCGCCCGTCACACCATGGGAGTGGGATGCAAAAGAAGTGGCTAGTTTAACCTTCGGGAGGACGGTCACCACTTTGTGTTTCATGACTGGGGTGAAGTCGTAACAAGGTAACCCTAGGGGAACCTGGGGTTGGATCACCTCCTTATCTTGAAGTAAAAACGAATAATGGAATGTCCCTTTTAAGAGTATTCAGAGTATTCACACAAATTACATGATAACAAAATTGAAAGAAACCCTGATGGGGCTATAGCTCAGCTGGGAGAGCGCCTGCCTTGCACGCAGGAGGTCAGCAGTTCGATCCTGCTTAGCTCCACCATCTTGCTTCTTTCATGTGAAGAAAGAGACCAAATTTAAATCCACTTTTTAGTGATTTTAAATTTGGTTTTTTAAACCAAGTTTTTAACCGAATGTGAGTTAAAAATTAGTTCTTTAACAATCTGGAAAGCTGATATAAATATCGGTATTTATATGACAAACACGGTGTCGCGCTGTTGTTTGTTACAGTATAAATACCAAGCTGTTACAACATTCTCTTATCGTGAATGCTGTAATGGTGATAATGCATCCCCCCAAGGATGTATTATCGAATTCATACTTGCTCTTAGAGCAAAGATGTCTTATCAAGTAACTCATCTTATATCTTCGTATATATTGAGTACGTGAAAATGTCAGACTTTACAATTACTGTGGATTAGTCTCCACGGTGTACTTTGTTTTCATTTCTTTTATTAGAAAAGACTACTTAGGGTTGTATGGTTAAGTGACTAAGCGTATGTGGTGGATGCCTTGGCAGTTAGAGGCGATGAAGGACGTGTTAATCTGCGAAAAGCTTTGGTGAGGTGATAAAAACCGTTATAGCCAAAGATGTCCGAATGGGGAAACCCACTTAGCATAAGCTAGGTATCATTATCTGAATACATAGGATAATGAAGCGAACCGGGAGAACTGAAACATCTAAGTACCCCGAGGAAAAGAAATCAACCGAGATTTCGTTAGTAGCGGCGAGCGAACGCGAATCAGCCCTTAAGCTTATTGGGCGCTAGTGGAACTTACTGGAAAGTAAGACGATACAGGGTGATAGTCCCGTACACTAAAGCAACCTTTAAGTGAAATCGAGTAGGACGGAGCACGTGAAACTTTGTCTGAATATGGGGGGACCATCCTCCAAGGCTAAATACTACTAACTGACCGATAGTGAACCAGTACCGTGAGGGAAAGGCGAAAAGAACCCCTGTGAGGGGAGTGAAATAGAACCTGAAACCGCATACGTACAAGCAGTGGGAGCCCGATTTAGTCGGGTGACTGCGTACCTTTTGTATAATGGGTCAGCGACTTATATTCTGTAGCAAGGTTAACCGATTAGGGGAGCCGTAGCGAAAGCGAGTGTTAACTGCGCGTTTAGTTGCAGGGTATAGACCCGAAACCCGGCGATCTACCCATGGGCAGGTTGAAGGTTGAGTAACATCAACTGGAGGACCGAACACACGTATGTTGAAAAATGCGGTGATGACTTGTGGGTCGGAGTGAAAGGCTAATCAAGCCGGGAGATAGCTGGTTCTCCCCGAAATCTATTTAGGTAGAGCCTCGCACGAACACCATTGGGGGTAGAGCACTGTTAAGGCTAGGGGGTCATCCCGACTTACCAACCCTTTGCAAACTCCGAATACCAATGAGTGATATGCGGGAGACACACTGCGGGTGCTAACGTCCGTTGTGAAGAGGGAAACAACCCAGACCGCCAGCTAAGGTCCCAAAGTACTAGTTAAGTGGGAAACGATGTGGAAAGGCATAGACAGCTAGGAGGTTGGCTTAGAAGCAGCCATCCTTTAAAGAAAGCGTAATAGCTCACTAGTCGAGTCGGTCTGCGCGGAAGATGTAACGGGGCTAAACTAGTCACCGAAGCTGCGGATTTAATCTTAGGATTAAGTGGTAGGGGAGCGTTGTGTAAGCCGTTGAAGGTGAATTGAGAAGTTTGCTGGAGGTATCACAAGTGCGAATGCTGACATGAGTAACGATAAGGGGAGTGAAAAACTCCCCCGCCGAAAGACCAAGGTTTCCTGTCCCATGTTAATCAGGGCAGGGTAAGTCGGCCCCTAAGGCGAGGCGGAAACGCGTAGTCGATGGGAAACAGATTAATATTTCTGTACTTCTATATATTGCGAAGGAGGGACGGAGTAGGCTAGATGAGCACGGCGTTGGTAGTCCGTGTGAAAGAATGTAGGTGGGCGACTTAGGTAAATCCGGGTTGCTGTTAACACTGAGACTCGAGACGAGTGTCTACGGACATGAAGTCATTGATGCCATGCTTCCAGGAAAAGCTTCTAAGCTTCAGATATATAGGAACCGTACCCCAAACCGACACAGGTGGTTAGGTAGAGAATACTAAGGCGCTTGAGAGAACTCGGGTGAAGGAACTAGGCAAAATAGTACCGTAACTTCGGGAGAAGGTACGCTGCTCAGGGTGATGGAACTTGCTTCCTAAGCTCAGAGCAGTCGAAGTAACCAGGTGGCTGGAACTGTTTATTAAAAACACAGCACTGTGCAAAATCGAAAGATGACGTATACGGTGTGACGCCTGCCCGGTGCCGGAAGGTTAATTGATTCGGTTAGACTTAGGTCGAAGCTGATGATCGAAGCCCCGGTAAACGGCGGCCGTAACTATAACGGTCCTAAGGTAGCGAAATTCCTTGTCGGGTAAGTTCCGACCTGCACGAATGGCGTAATCATGGCCACACTGTCTCCACCCGAGACTCAGTGAAATTGAATTTGCGGTTAAGATGCCGTATACCCGCGGCTAGACGGAAAGACCCCGTGAACCTTTACTATAGCTTGACAGTGAACATTGCTCCTACATGTGTAGGATAGGTGGGAGGCGTTGAAACAGAGTCGCTAGATTTTGTGGAGCCAATCTTGAAATACCACCCTTGTATGCGTGATGTTCTAACCTAGGGCCCTAATCGGGCTTGGGGACACTGTCTGGTGGGTAGTTTGACTGGGGCGGTCTCCTCCCAAAGAGTAACGGAGGAGCACGAAGGTTGGCTAAGTATGGTCGGACATCATACGGTTAGTGCAATGGCATAAGCCAGCTTAACTGCGAGACAGACACGTCGAGCAGGTACGAAAGTAGGTCATAGTGATCCGGTGGTTCTGTATGGAAGGGCCATCGCTCAACGGATAAAAGGTACTCCGGGGATAACAGGCTGATACCGCCCAAGAGTTCATATCGACGGCGGTGTTTGGCACCTCGATGTCGGCTCATCACATCCTGGGGCTGAAGTCGGTCCCAAGGGTATGGCTGTTCGCCATTTAAAGTGGTACGCGAGCTGGGTTTAGAACGTCGTGAGACAGTTCGGTCCCTATCTGCCGTGGGCGTTTGAGAATTGAAGAGGGCTGCTCCTAGTACGAGAGGACCGGAGTGGACGAACCGCTGGTGTTCGGGTTGTTATGCCAATAGCATTGCCCGGTAGCTACGTTCGGAACTGATAACCGCTGAAAGCATCTAAGCGGGAAGCAGGCTTTGAGATGAGTTCTCACTGGAGCTTTAAGCTCCCTAAAGGGTCGTTGGAGACTACAACGTTGATAGGTCAGGTGTGTAAGGGCTGTGAGGTCTTGAGCTAACTGATACTAATTGCCCGTGAGGCTTAACCATACAACACCCAAGTAGTTTTTAGAACTATGAAGTGCATTGTATGAAGACTGACATTAGAAAACACACGTACTTACGTGTTACTTGAATCAGAATAAAGAACAAAACGATATTTAAACCTCGAAAGAGAGTCGATAAAAACGTTCATCCATGAACATTATCGACATTAGTACATCCGTGTACGTTAGCTTTCTAAGATTGTAACCTTTTTGTTTAGCGACAATAGCGCTGTGGTACCACCTGACTCCATTCCGAACTCAGAAGTGAAACGCAGTAGCGCCGATGGTAGTGTGGGAGTTCCCATGTGAGAGTAGGACATTGCTAAACTTCTATTTAGAGAAGCCCGATTCGAAAGAGTCGGGCTTTTTGCTGTCTGGGTTTTGATAAATACACGCAGAAACAAGTACATATATACATCGATATGACTCCCAAGGTAGTGATACCAATTCCGATAATACCAATTCCGATAATTAACTGGTCATAATGGCCCAGTCTCGGTGACATAGAGATATTACCCTTTTAGTATTACTTCTGAAACGGTTCCAAGCCTCTGAGCACTTCTCAACAATATCCTCATAATCCTTGAAACAACGGTTAGCTATTTCATTCTGCCTCATCCATGACCACACTTGCTCAATTGGATTTAACTCGGGTGAATAGGGAGGAATATGGATGATCGTCAAATTGTTGTATTCGTCATCAAGATACTTTTGATGCCAACTGGCACCATCCATCAAGACTACAGCATGTCGTCCCTCTTCTGTCGCCTTTGAAATGAGTGCTAAGTGTGACGCCATCACATCCATATTATACCAATTCCGATAATTTTGTGATCTAATGTAAGCTTAAATATAAGGCTTAAAATGACTCATAACTTATCACAGCTTATTTCATCAACGAGTAATGCAAGAATGCGATTACGATTGCTTGCTGTATCTCACTTTATCGATGGAAAAAATCGCACACAAATAGCTACTTTCTTGAAAGTTAGCCGCACTAGCGTTAATAAATGGATCCATACTTATTTACATGATGGCTTAGAGGGACTTAAAGAAAAAAAACATACAGGTCGCCCAAAATCTTTGGATGATAAGCAGCTGTCACAACTGAAAAGTTTTGTTATCAATTCTGCTATAAAACCGAGTGGTGGTAGGCTTCAAGGAAAAGATGTACAAGAATATATTGCGACAGAGTTTGGTGTTGTCTACCAAAAATCTAATGTATACGACACACTACACCAGCTTGAACTAAGCTGGGTAACAACACGTTCAAAGCACCCTAAGCAATCCATTGAGACACAAGAAACCTTTAAAAAAATTCCAATTTGAAACGATCGCCAAGATCCCGTTATCGATATCGCTTGATCAAGTCGATGTGTGGTTTCAGGATGAAGCGCGGTTTGGTCAGCAAAACACAACGACCAGAGTGTGGGCAGAAAAAGGAACGCGCCCTAGGGCAATCAAACAGCAGCAGTTTACCTACGCTTATTTGTTTGGCGCAGTCTGCATCACCAATGGAAAAACAGAAGCTATCGTAGCCCCATTAAGTAATATGGATGTGATGGCGTCACACTTAGCACTCATTTCAAAGGCGACAGAAGAGGGACGACATGCTGTAGTCTTGATGGATGGTGCCAGTTGGCATCAAAAGTATCTTGATGACGAATACAACAATTTGACGATCATCCATATTCCTCCCTATTCACCCGAGTTAAATCCAATTGAGCAAGTGTGGTCATGGATGAGGCAGAATGAAATAGCTAACCGTTGTTTCAAGGATTATGAGGATATTGTTGAGAAGTGCTCAGAAGCTTGGAACCGCTTCAGAAGTAATACTAAAAGGGTGATATCTCTATGTCACCGAGACTGGGCCATTATGACCAGTTAATTATCGGAATTGGTATAACCGTTGTTTCAAGGATTATGAGGATATTGTTGAGAAGTGCTCAGAAGCTTGGAACCGCTTCAGAAGTAATACTAAAAGGGTGATATCTCTATGTCACCGAGACTGGGCCATTATGACCAGTTAATTATCAGAATTGGTATTACATTAACCATGAGTTATTATTGTTAAAACTTTGATTTAGGCAAGTAATCACATCAGGTAAAGTTTCTTTCATATTATCTTCTTGATAGATTACATAAATTGGATAAGAAAATTCTGGTGAATTTAGTACTCTTTCAAGTTTTCCTGATTGTAAGTGTGGTTCTACTACGCGAGTTCTAAAATATCCATTACCTCCATTTTTCAATATATATTTTAATGCCATTGGTCCTAGATTAAAACTGAGAGTAGCCTGACGTGATAAGGGTAATACTGAATCTAATTGGTTTTTAAAATCGTCACCCCAATCGATAAATAAATAAGGGGAGGAGCTGATGGTTGAACGAACATGTATAAGCTTTTCTTCGACTATTTGTTCAACAACCAATCCTGAAAAATAATTTGGTAGGTGAACTACGATAGCATCCAGTTTATTTTCTTTTAATTTTTTGATCAACCCTGCCGTTTTATCCACTTCGATATGCACGTTTATATTAGGTAGAGTCGCTGTAATCTCTTCTAACCACTCGATCATGATTGGATTCCATAAGCTTATATCAGCTCCTATATGAATTGATTCTGTTAAATTCATAGGTAGCCTCAGTTGATCCTGCGCTTTTTGCCATGTTTGTACAAGCGTTAAAGCATATGTTGAAAACACTTCTCCTTCTCTTGTTAATTGCGCGCCTGAGCGATTCCTTATAAATAACTTACAGTTTAGTTGGCTCTCCAAGTTTTTTATTCTAGTGGTTACGGCGGTTTGAGTTATATGTAATCGACGAGCAGCTTCAACAAATGTACCCGTGCTCATTATTTCTAAAAATGTTTTAGCAAGTATTATGTCCATGTATAAAAATAATTGAAGTTAAGTATGGTTATTATTCATTATACATAAGTTTTAACTTTTATTATCCTTTACACAGGTTTTAGTTTTGAGAGTTAATTAAATGTATAAATTAGGTGTTTTTAGTATGGTATTAACATTTTTAGTCGTGTTAGTAGCCGTTTATATTTTGTTTATTTCATTAATTGAACTTTCACTTCCTTGGACCATGTTTTGGCATTTCACACTTATCTTAACTGGGCTAGCTTTTAAGTTCTCTTATGTTTTAGTCTTAATATCTGCCCGCGGGAGTAAGTCTTAAGTGGCAATTGAAAAATATAAACTATTAACTCATCTTATAAAATTGATAGGAATTGAAACTTCTAACACATCATTTTATGAAAAAATTATTTCTAGTGTTGGTAGTGTTATAGGGATATATTTCAGTTATATCATCACAAGCTCAGCATTCATTGATCAGCAAAGCCATATACTATTTACTTCTTTAGGGGCTACAGCCGTACTTATTTTTGTTACTCCACACAGTGCATTATCACAGCCATGGAATATTGTTTGTGGTCATGTTTTCTCTGTTTTAGTGGGATATTGGGCACTACTTTATATTCCTGATATTACTCTCGCTAGTTCCTTGGCAGTTGGCGGTGCTATTGTTGTTATGTATTTAACTCGCAGTCTACATCCACCGGGTGCTGCAACGGCTTTATTCATTGTCTTGTCAGGACAAGCTGAGCAGAGTTTTAATATTGCTCTTATTTTTGAGGTATTATCCTTTAATCTTGTTGTTATTTTAATTATTGGTGTAATTTTTAATAATTTATTTTATTGGCGTCGATATCCTGCATATTTTTATTTTCACAGTCTCCACTCTGAAAATAAATCCAATAACTTAAGTCATGAAGACTTTAGTGCAGCTTTAATTCATTTAGATTCATATATTGATGTTAGTTCAGAAGAGCTTGCATTGATTTTTGATTTAGCATTAGATAATGCAGCTCAAAATATAAATAAGCGTAAAATACCGGTAAACAAAAATTGTTTTTATAGTAATGGTGCATTAGGAAAAAATTGGTCTGTACGTGAAGTACGTGACATAGATGACAAAAAAGTAACCTATCAAACTGTCGTAGGAAATACGCCTTCAGTTTCTAAAAATTGTAGTATAAAAGAGTTTCAAAACTGGGCTAGGCTAGAAGTGATGGCTAAAAATAACACTTGGGTAAAAAAAGGTGTTTTACTTAATCGAGAAGGCTGTGAGTCTACATAAGTAAGATAATGGCCATAAAAATTTATGTAGATTTAAGTCTTAGTTATAACAATCAATACTTTTAATGAAAGATCTTTAAATTAATTATAACTTTTCTTGTACAATTATTTTAAAAGCTAAGTTAATGTTAGTATTACTTAAGCTATTAAATAATCAGTGTAGGGCCAAGGTTATGAAGTCAGTATTTTCTACCATTTTTGTTATCTCTTTTTTTGCTTTTATCGCGGTTAAATTCTTTTTTACTAGTCTTTTTTCATTGTTTGGTTATGCGGCTGTGCCTATTGAAAGCCTTGCAAGTTTAACGCACTCCAAAAAAATTATGCAAAAGATGCAAACCAGACACAAAGTAAAAAGTGCTAATGTGTCAAAGCGTTTTATTAAGCGGTCAGGAAAAAAAGTAGCGATAACTGCTGCTTCTGCTGCAACCATTGGCACCGTTGCTGTTATTGGTACGTTAACTTATTTAGAGATAAGTCAATATTGTGATGATAAAAAGGTATTAAATGAAGATGCCAATATTCTATTTGATACTCAAGAAGAGTTTGATCTGCAAGCCTGCTTAGAACAAGGAAAACAAGATTCTGCGAACTTTGCAAATGAGGCTTGGAATAATGTAAAAGATAGTAGTAGTGATATGTTAAACCGCTTAGAAAAGTCTAGTGATGAGTTCCTTGAGCCGAGTAGAAAGGCGACGATAGAATTATTTGAATCGATGGACAAATGGTACCAACAGATATTTGAATAATTAGCGCTGACTATTGTTGCAGGGTCTACCCATAAACTACGCTGATCTATCATTCATCAAGACATTGAATAAAGTGACGATAATGAATACTCGTCTTTAGAAATAAAGTGTTAATTTTTAATAGATCTTCGATTTTATAACACCTCTATAATATCTTTATAGTCATTTATATAACTTAACAGTTCGATATATCAGTTAATGTATTTAATTCAAACTAAGTACAACGCAGTTATAGGCTTAGCTGAACTAAGCTAATTACCGATTAGACCATTAATGTGGGCTACAACACTTCTGCCCAACGAGCTTAAACTATAACCACCTTCTAATACCGATACTATACGTCCTTCAGCATGCTCTTGAGCAATTACCTTGAGTTCATCAGTTATCCAA
This sequence comes from Colwellia sp. 20A7, assembly GCF_009832865.1. Lineage (NCBI taxonomy): Bacteria > Pseudomonadati > Pseudomonadota > Gammaproteobacteria > Alteromonadales > Colwelliaceae > Colwellia > Colwellia sp. 20A7. Next base: position 1,996,632 of record NZ_CP047130.1, read on the forward strand.
CGATAGTCGCCTTCCGTTAAACAAATTTGTGACATTTCGTCTTCAATATGAGCGTCAAAGCCTGCAGAAATAAATATAATTTCAGGCTTAAACTTGTTTAAAGCCGGTAGCCAATGTTCCGTTATCGTCTTGCGAAACCCCTCGCTTTTAGTCGTGGCAGCTAAAGGAGTATTTATTATAGGAGGTGTATTACTTTCTTTAATATCAAATGGGTAGAAAGGGTACTGGTAACTAGAACAAAATAAATATGCGCCCTCTGAGGTTTCATCAACGGTAGGGAAATAATTTCTAATAATATCTTCCGTTCCATTACCATGGTGTACGTCAAAATCGACAATAGCGATACGTTTTAAATTATATTTCTTTTTGGCGTAAGCAGCGGCAATAGCAATATTATTAAAAAAGCAAAACCCCATTCCTTTATCGTGTTCAGCATGATGTCCTGGCGGTCGAGTAGTACAAAAAGCACTATTTAGCGTGTGATCCATTACTAAGTCTACACCATCAATTACAGCACCAGCGGAGAGCATAATCGAGGTTAAAGTGTTTGAATCCATTACAGAATCTTCACCAATAACAAAGTTTTCATTTTCAGCGGTTGGAGCATTATCAAAAACAAAATCAATATGTTTTTGAGTGTGCGCTAAAGAGAGCAATGACTTATCAATAGGTTTAGCATCAAATTGTCGTACAACATAATCAAGACCACTTCGTATCAGTTGATCTGAAATAGCGGCTAAACGTTTGCCACTTTCCGGATGATCTTTTCCTAAGTTATGATGGTTTCCACATTGATAGTGGCCAATTATTCCAATAGTCATACATCTCTCTTTAAGTTTTGGTGCTTGTTCATTATCATTAATACTATATTTTTATTATTGGGTATCTATAACGCTTATCGATTTTATTGTGGATTATTCAGCAACTAAATCGTTTGCTTTTACTTCACTTAATGTGAGTTTCAAACTTACTTCGTCAAAATCTTCACTTGGTTGACGAACAAATCCTGACCTTTCAAAAACCTTTAACATAGAAGCATTATCTCTACGCACACAGGCAACTAAACTGTCTAATTTTCTGATTTTGGCTATCTCGATCATTTGACCTAATAAAGTACTTGCCATGCCTCGACCACGTAGGCTTTCTTTAATAACAAAAGCCACTTCGCCAGAATTAATACTTTCAATATAGTAATACCGAGCTACCGCTTGTATTGCCTCGCCTAAATAATCTCTACGAGTAAAGCATAAGGCTAAATCTACATGTTGATTCACACTAACCAAATTACATGATTTCTCTCGTGTCATTTGAGTTATATGGTGGTTGTAACGCATGATTAGAGTTTCTTTATTGTGTGAATAAAAGAACTCTTGCAACTTACGTTCGTCTGATGGGGAGAGTGGGCGTAAAATGTATTCAATATTAGCAAAGTTGAATTTCTTTAGCTCAACATCCCCGAGCTCAGGCACTGAACTAGGTGAGCTTTCTTGATATTCAGGTACCCAATAATGTTTACGGACATCAGCTAATAACTGTTCTCTAAACTTAGGATGAGCAATACGAATAAGCTCTAATGCACGTTCTCGAATGCTTTTACCTTGTAATGAGGCAATGCCAAACTCAGTAACAACATAAGAGACATGACCACGTGAAGTCACTACGCCACCGCCTTCGGTAATATGCGCTACAATACGTGATATTTTGCCATCTTTGGTAGTAGAAGGTAGAGCGATAATAGGTTTACCACCTTTACTTAATGATGCTCCTCGCACGAAATCGACTTGTCCACCTATGCCACTGTAAAATTGATAACCAATAGAGTCTGAAACCACTTGTCCTGTCAAATCAACTTCAATTGCGCTATTGATGGACACCATGTTGTCATTTTTCGCAATTTTAACGGGAGAGTTAACGTGTTCTGAAGGATAAAATTCAATGTGGGGATTCCCGTCAACAAAATCATATACTTTTTGGCTACCTACGCAATAGGTGACCACTGCCTTTCCTTTATGGTAAGTTTTTTTGCGATTATTTATCACGCCTTTTAACATTAAATCAATAATACCATCAGAAAGCATTTCACTATGGATTCCTAAGTCTTTATGGTTAGCTAAATAGCGTAAAACAGCCTCAGGAATTTTTCCAATGCCTATTTGTAAAGTCGCACCATTTTCTACTAGCATGGCAGCGTATTGGCCTATTTGTTCAGTACGTCGGTCGAGTGCAGGAGGAATAACTTCAGGTAATTTTTGTTCTTGGTTGATCCAAGCATGAATTTGATTCAAATGAACAAAGCTATGACCATTAGTACGAGGCATACATGGGTTAATTTGTGCAATCACGTATCTTGCTGCTTTTACTGCAGAAGACACTACATCGACGCTGACCCCCAAAGAACAATAACCATATTCATCAGGCGGGCTAACCATAATTAATGCAGCATCAAGGGGTAAACTGTTTTCACTAAATAAACGTGGGATATCAGAAATGAAACAAGGCGTGTAATCTCCACGTCCTTCCGCAATCGCTTCTCGGATGTTTTTGCCTCCGATGAATAGGCTATTTACTTTAAAAAGATCTTTATGTTCAGGCTTTGCCCATACGTTTTCAGATAGCGTTAAAATATGTACTGTTTCAATGTCGTGTAACTTATTTGAATTAGCGATTAAGTTATCAATTAAAGCGTTAGGTACAGCCGCTCCGGAGCCGATAAAAATTCGGTTGCCTGATTTTAAATAATCTTCCCAATTTATATTGTCGCGTTCTGCATATTGGCTTGCCATACAAATTCCTATTTTAGTTCTTATACTGCAATATTAAGAGGTTACCTTATTAAAGCACTTTATATCAATGTAAGCTATTAGATATAAGTATGACTTAATATTTATTGATCCTAGTCAATGGTATAATTTATTTTTATTTATTTAGAGTAAGAAAAGTGACATTTAATAAGATATTTATAATCGGCTTACCAAGAACCGCGACGACGAGTGTATGTTTAGCCATGTTAGGTTTAGGTTTTAAAACAGCGCATAATGCTTATACTGCAAACGCTTTTAATGACGCTCAAGTGATTGCCGATACACCCGTATTTTGCGACTACCAAAATCTTGATAAGCATTTTCCAAATAGTAAATTTATCTATTTAACGCGAAACAAAGACAATTGGATACCTTCAATAAGACAGTTATTACAACGTATGATTGTCAATTTACAGCGGACTGATGGTGGTTTTAATCCATATTTAAAGCGTTGTTACAATGACGTTTTTTCGCCATTGACAGCTAATAATATTACGCAAGATGATTTTCTTTTTCAATGCTATCAAAACCATCAGCAAGGAATTTTTGATTACTTCAAAAATAGATCGGATGATCTTTTAACAATAGATGTTAGTGATGACATGAGTTACTCTCAGCTGTTGGCTTTTCTTAAAATTTCACCAGAAAATGGTAGAGATACAGGTTTTGAGAAAATTAATATCGGCGGCAAAGTTAGAGCTTGGCAAGATATTAATAACGTATTAAAAATAGAATCAACTAATAAAGGGCGTATTGATAAGATCCTTTATTAATCGTTGTTTGATCTGTAAAATCCTTTCTAATTATTTAACCTTCTCCGAAATACTATTTATGTTTGAATTAAAGTATAACACTACACAAGAGTGGACCGATGCAGTTATGGCTGACTTCCCTAGTTTCTTACAAGATCATGCTGCTGCAGAAAAAAAGGCATCAGGCATGGCGATGGCAATGTTGTCGCATTACCCAGATAAAGCCAAACTGGTTAGAGCGATGACTGATTTAGCGATTGAAGAATTAATACATTTTAAGCAAGTTCTAAAGCTTCTTGTCGCTCGAAATGTGACCTTAGGGCAAGATAAAAAAGACCCGTATATCAATCAAATAAGACAGCTTTTTCGTAATGGTACAAGTTACTTTTTAATGGACCGTTTATTAGTTGCGGCAGTCATTGAGGCGCGAGGTTATGAAAAGTTTTGGTTAATCGCACAAGCTTTACCTGAAGGCAAAGATAAAGAGCTATATGATGCCATCGCCAAGTCTGAAGAAAAGCACAAAAACTTGTTTGTTGAGTTAGCGTATGAATATTTCGATAAAGCAGAAGTTGATCAACGCTTAGAAGAGTTATTAATTGCTGAAGCTGAAATATGCAAAGCATTACCGATTAAAGCCGTGCTTCATTAATTGTAATTTTTTGATTTTATATAAATATGAAAAGACGTTTTGACAGTATTACACCTACATTAATAAACCAACGAAAATCTGTTCATGAACTGTGCCGTCAATTTACTCGTAGCCCGAGTAAAGGCAATTTAAAACGTTTGAAAGCCTTATTTTTCTCATGCGGCGATGATGTATTTATTGAATATGGTTTTCATATGGAATACGGCGACAATATTAGTATTGGCGAGAGAACCTTTATAAACACACATTGCACCATTGTTGATGGTTCGAAAGACGCTAATAGTAAAATAAACATTGGTACTGATTGCCTTATTGGCCCTAATGTACAATTACTGGCTGTTTCTCATGATGTCGATCCCAATGAGCGATTAGCTAAACATAACTATGCTGACGATATTCTCATTGGCAATAATGTTTGGCTAGGTGGCGGGGTGATTGTACTAGCAGGTGTAAATATTGGCGACAATAGTACGGTTGGCGCGGGTAGTGTAGTCACTAAAAATATTGAAGCGAATACTTTTTATGCTGGAAACCCTGCAGTGAAGATTCGTGATCTATAATTTAAGTTTTATGACTTCTGTTGGTAAATATTCTGAACCAAATTCAGGGTGGTGGTGTGGGGTGAATAGAATGGATACTCTATTTCTCGCCACTTCGTAAATTTATAACATCTAACACAATATGGTGGTCGGTCACCTTTATTTATAGCAGTACTCTATCCCAAATCGTATCACTATATAAATTTACTAATTTCTGGTGTATTTTACTAATATCTCGTTTAATTTACGTTGTAGTTATCTTACTAATCTATATCTTATTGTATTTTAAAGAATATTTTATTGGCTTGCCATTTGCTTATTAAAGTAATACCAAACGGATTATTAAATTGACCAACTTAGAGCTACATTAGCGAGCTTAGAACAAACACAATGAGTTAATTATAGTCATTCTATATTTCATTCATTTTGTGCGGTTATCAGTTTGCTAATGAGCTCCCGAAAGGCGAGTTTATAAGGCTTATATGCCGCGTTATTGATTTTGACAAGGGAATAACCATTCTCTGCAATCAATGCCTTGCCTCTAAGCCTTTTAATTCTCACTAAGTGATCAATTAATTAGTCCGATTGGTATAATGTAGATTTTTTAATAAGCAAATAATAAAGGGAACTAGTATGTCAGTTATTTTAGAAGATCGACCTACAGAAACAGTGCGAAGTGAAGTTATTGATCAATTAATTATGAATTATAGTCATGGTGAATTATCGTATGAAGCTTTTGAACGACGTTTAGATCAAGCGATGGAATTAATGTGTAATAAAGCTCTTGTTGCGCTGGCTGAAGATTTACCTTTAACCGTTGATAAAGCTTTTGTTGAAAATAAAAAACAAGGTTTAGCACCGAATATTGTCTCTGGTGATGCTGAAGATGTTGAGTATATGATCAATGTTTTTAGTGGCAATACGCGGGGGGGCGTTTGGACAGTACCTAAAGAGATCAGGGCGTTAAGTATATTTAGTGGTTGTGATATTGATCTCACCAATGCAAAATTTACCCAGAATGAATTACGAATAAAAACGTTTAGTTTATTTAGTGGTAGCAATTTCTATATTCCTGACAATGTAAATGTTGTTTCTAAAGTATTTTGTATTTTTGCTGGTGTAGATTCTCAAACTACGACGCAAGTTAACCCAAATATTATTACGCCTACTATTGTCATTGAAGGCATCTCAATTTTCAGTGGAATAGACATAAAAGTAAGACGCACAATGAAAGAAAAATTTGTTGATATGGCGGATAAGCTTAAAAGTATGTTTTCTTAAATTTATTAATGAGGTAGTAAAACAACACAATTTTACGAAATATACCAGCGTATATGATAATTACCTAGAGCTGTTTATTGTTAGCAGTTATAATTGAGCTTCTCATTTTGATTTTAACCCGTAAAGGTTGTTTATGAAATTTTTTTCCCGCCGTTTAGTGATGCCTAATGATTTGAACTTTGCCAATTCCCTCTTTGGTGGTCGTGCCCTAGAATGGATTGATGAAGAAGCTGCTATTTATTCAATGTGTCGACTAGAAACTAACTGTTTAGTGACTAAACATATTGGTGCAATTAGTTTTGATTCAGCAGCAAGACAAGGCGATGTTGTCGAATTTGGTTTAGAAACTAAAAAAGTAGGGACTACTTCAATAACCATTACGTGTTTAGTGCGTAATAAAGCTACGAAAAAAACAATTTGTTTGGCGGATGATATTGTTTTTGTACAAGTTGACCCTGAAACCCGTAAACCTGTGCCTCATGGCAAAACGCTAGAGCAGTTACAGAATTCAGAAAAAATTTAATAATAGTAATAGCGTTATTGGATTAATCACCTATAAAAGAGTCATTGATAAGGTATTAACTTAGCAATACAATGACGTTATTATTTACCTATTTCTAGTGTTTTTATGTCTTCAGAAAGATTTGGCACAAGTGCCAATTACAAGCAAAAAGAGCAAGGCTATCGTGATCGTGCTTTAAAACTATACCCTTGGGTATGTGGTCGCTGTGCACGTGAATTTGTTTATTCCAATATAAAGGAATTAACAGTACATCATATGGACCATGATCATACAAACAACCCCAACGACGGAAGTAATTGGGAGTTATTGTGCATCTACTGTCATGATAATGAACATGCTAAATACACAGAGCATGCTAACTATGAAACTGAAGTTAAAGCAGGGGATAGTAATCAAGATACTGCGACTTATAATCCCTTTGCTGATTTAAAATCAATGTTGAAAAAGTAGCGCTTATTAATTATCAATACTTAACACTTTAGTCGTTTTTACTCAGGTGTTAGGTATTTTTTATAATCACCACTACCAAAATACCTAACTGATTTTTTTTGCGTTAATTTTTTAGCAATTAATTGTTCTCGACAATAAATTTTCACTACTTGTTTATCACCATTTGTATCTGTGTCATAACTATGCAGGTCATTCGTTCTAAGGTTATCAAATTCAGTTTTCATGATTAATTGCATTAATGCAGTCCTCTATAGATTTTTGATATCTTTTTGAACTTGATAGCCTTCATCGGTTACAATTTTTTCAAGTACCTGTACACGTTCAGTTAACTTACTAATTTGTATTTTTAATTGATTACTTTCTTCGCCATAAGTTTTGCTTTGATTTAGCGTTTTTGATTTAAACTCTAAATATCTATTATACATTTTATATAATACGCCACTCACAACGCAAACAATGACAACAACCATTGTTGTTCCACTCATAATATACTCCTAACTAAATTAAATTTTATGTTTATGTCGAAAATAAATAATGTTTATTATAAGTAACACGGCAATTAAAGGGAGGCTCGTTAGTACAACATAATTCCAACCGCCAACAAATAATACCCAGCCTGCCATTAATGAGGCAAATGCCTGAAAACCAAACAACACAAAATCATTGGTTGCTTGTACTTTATGGCGTTCACAAGCGTTATAGCTTTGAGGTAATAAAGAAGTGCCTGTTAAAAAAAGGAAATTCCAACCAATACCTAATAAAATTAATGCCCACCAATAATGCATTACTTCCTGTCCAGAAAAAGCAATCAGAGCCACAACAAAATAAATAACAGTGCCCGTCATTAATAAGCCTTTTAATGTTATTTTTTTCACTAACCAAGGTGCAAACAAAGAAGGAAGGTACATAGCAGCAATATGGCTTTGTATTACCCATTTAGTTTCATTTAAGCTATGGCCCTGCATGTGGTGCATACTTAAGGGCGTTGCTGTCATTAAGTAACTCATAAGTGCATAACCTATTGTCGCGGTACTGATGGCGATAAGGAATATAGGCTGTTTAGCAATAATAGATAGTGGTCTGGCTTCACCAGATTTTGATACTTCTTTAATTTCAGGCTCTTCGAAAAAAATCATAATAAGAGCAGCTAAGCAAATAAGTAAGCCGAGTAAAAAAAATGAACCAGCATAGACATGAGGAGAGCTAAGCCAATCTTTTGCTGTTACCGCTATTTCAGGCCCTAAAAATGCAGCAAACACACCACTTAACATTAAAATCGATAAAACTTTAGGGATATCTTCTTCGTTATTGCTACTTTCTATCGCGGCAAACCTTAATTGTTGTGTGAAAGAGCCACCAATGCCAAATAAAAAGCTCGCTAGAGAAAATACTTCAAATAGTGCTAATTTAGTCGCTATAATTGCTAGTGATGCTGCAATTAAAAGACAACCAAATCCTGTAAATACAGCAAACTTACGTCCTTTTACTTTAGCAATCATTGCCGCAGGAATTGCTCCTGCAGCCACACCTAGTATCATTAAACTAATAGGTAGTGTAGCCAATGAAGCGTTAGTCGTTAATTCACTTGCTAATAACCCACCAATAAAAACAATAATAGGAGCAGAGCAGGTCACTAGCGGTTGTGCGATGAAGAGCAAACTGATATTTCTAGGTAAATTAAATTTTTTAGTTAATAAAATAGCTGAAATAACAATAAGTGCTATAACGAATAAAATAATTGACATTATTAGCCAGATTCCATCGCTAAAATAGCTTTAATATCAAGTTCACCTTGGTACTTAATAAGTGTTTCTTGCTTTTGTAACCTGGCTAATACGGCCATTCGATCAGATAGCTCATTACCCTCAATATTAGCATGACCTTTTACATGACTAATAATGACGTGTTTTTTAATTTCTTGATATAAAGTAAAACACGCTTTAATTAAATCAAGATTTTTAATTTCTTCACCTTTTCCACGCGTCCAGCCTTTAGCTTGCCAGCCTTTAGCCCACTTGGTAATACAATCAATTGAGTATTTAGAATCAGAAAGAATTTGTACTTGATCAACATCGGTTAAATACTTCTTAGCGAGTTTGAATGAATAAAGTAAACCATTCAATTCAGCTGTATTATTTGTGCCATTGGCTTGAAATAAACCATAATAGAGCGCGGCTATTTTACCTTGTTGGTAAATGGCGATGCCAGTGCCTGATTTTCCGGGGTTTGGTGAGCAAGCACCATCACAATATATTTGTATTTCGGCAGTAGGGTTCGATTCACCGTGCGCTGAAACATTATTACTGTTACCCGTCGATGATTTTTTAGCTGAAGTACTATTGGTTACTTTCACCTTGCTGCTAGCATCACTTTTATTGGCTAAAGAACGTTTCATTAATGCTTTAGTGTAAGTTGATGCAAAAGCTGACTCAGCCTCTGATTTTGAAGGGAAACCCATGAATTGAGCATCAGATCTTCCTTGGGTGTGATTTTGTACTTCAGCCCAAGTAGAAAATACACCTGTTTTTGCGCCTTTCCAGATAACGTAGAATTTTTTACTCATATAAATTTATTAATTATTTTATTAATGACAATACCTAGTATTATCATTAATAACGTATTGTATAGCTAGTAAAAAACTGGTAAAAAATAGTATTTAACCTGAGATCTGGATAAGGTGCGGCATTTTAAGCACTCATAATGGACTGTTCCCTATCCGATAACTTAATACACGGCTTTTGTCTTTTTAAACAATAAGCAACTATTCCTGAAATTACATTAAGCATAAAACCTGTTTCACTACGATGGCGGCTGTGCTCTATTTGAGATATGTTTTTAAGTTGATCATTCACTGTCTCTATTATGTATCTCTTTGATAGCATTGCCCGATCAAAGGCTGATATTACTTTAGCTTTCATATTTTTTCGCACGGTCGTCACTAAGTCAATATCTGATTCCTTTAATGTCTGGCTCAAGTTTTTTCCAATGTATCCCTTATCTGCATATAGCTTACCAGTAAGATTTTTACATAAGTCAGGTATTGGAGTTCGGTCATTTGTATTGCCCGGCGTAATATTCAAAGCAAGGATTTCACCTTTATGATTAATCAATAGATGAAGCTTAAAGCCGAAAAACCAGCCCATTGTTCCTTTTCCTCGCTTAGCCGTATCTGCAAATACACGGTTACGTGGAATACGGATATTGTGACATACCTTTAGGCTTGTAGAATCTACAAATGCAATTCCTGTTGGCTCACCTTTCACCGTTTGAAAGTAAGCACACATTGGTACAATAAGATCTGACATTGTATTGATGAAACGAGTGTAGCTGAGCAGCTCTGGGAAATCATCAGTCCAGTATCGTTGGACTAAACCAATATAGAAGTTTTTGAAATCTCTATGATTTGACTGATGAAATGCAATCATAATGCTCATTCGCTCGCTGGTAGACATTTTCGAACTACGTCTACGCTTGCGAGTACCGTCTGATAGCAATTGTGCTTCCCATTTAGGTGAAAATTGATGACAAAAATCATCGACATCACAAAATATTTCCACTAAATTATCCATCTGCCCACCTTATTTGCTTTCAAATCGTTTCTTGGTCGAAAGATCTGATCGCTAGGTGGGTATTTAGTTCAATTTTTTATCTTCTTATCCAGAATTGAGGTTATTTAGATAGTAAGATTTAAATAATGAGTGCGAATTGTGTACTTTGAAATAATTAGACTATCAGGGAAACTTCTTTTTTATAACGGCGATTTTTTTGTAAGCGAGATTCTACATACCGTCCTCGTTTTTCTTGATTTTTTCGTCTATCTTGCCCAGTGCGACGATCATCTTCTTCTGCTATTGAAGGTAAATCTTCTTGTAATACTTCAGGATCTGACGTTGTGTCATGTTCAGAGGTTGAGTTCTTTAGCAAGGCAACTTGTTGGTATTTATTTTTCTGCTTTTTATCCTTCGCTAGTTTTTTTGCTTGTGCTACATGGCTAGCATAGGCTAAATCATTTATATAATTCATCGCACTTACTTCATACACAAGAAAATAGTTTATTAAACTTGCGTATATACCTTAGTTATTTTGTATGACTTGTATGTTTAATCGGCAATAAAATGAAAAAGTTTAATTTTTTTAGGCTGTTTTTATCATTGTTTTCGAATAACCTTTGTACCTAAGGTAAACCTTGCTAAAATTCACTCTATATATTTGTTACTCAATTAGGACTTTTCATGGCAATTAACTGGTTTCCTGGCCATATGCACAAAGCTCAAAAAGAAATTAAAGAAATTCTACCGCAAATAGATGTGGTAATAGAAGTGTGTGATGCCCGCTTGCCATTTAGTAGTGAAAATCCAATGATTACTGAGATTAGAGGTGATAAACCGCTAATAAAAATTCTTAATAAAAGTGATCTTGCGGACCCCGAGAAAACAAAGGTTTGGTTAGAGTACTTTGAATCTCAGCATAATGTGAAAGCGATTGCACTAACCACTGAAAATAATGCTATAGCGAAAATGATCCCAGCCTTAATAAAAAAATTGGTGCCAAGTAAAGATGAAGATGGCAAACAAATTAATGCCGTTATTATGGGTATTCCTAATGTAGGAAAATCTACATTAATTAATACCCTTGTAGGTAAAGCAAAAGCGAAAGTAGGTAATGAGCCTGCAGTGACGAAAGGTCAGCAGCGTATTCGCTTAGAAGATGGATTGTATCTTTTTGATACACCAGGTATGTTGTGGCCAAAAATTGCTAATGAGAATAGTGGTTATCGTTTAGCAGTCTCCGGTGCCGTTAAAGATACAGCATTTGACCATGATGATATTGCTTACTTTGCAGCAGAATATCTACTTGAAAACTATCCAGAGCGTTTGATAGAGCGTTATCAACTAGACAGTAAGCCTTTGCATGAAGAAGATTTAATTGAAGCAATTGGCCGCAGGCGTGGTTGTGTTCGTAGTGGTGGTCATGTTGATATGCATAAAGCTTCGGTTATCTTAATTAATGAAATACGAGATAAAACTTTAGGGGCTATTACGTTTGAAATGCCTGAAAATATAGAAAAAGAAAATGCACATTTTGCTGAACTAGAGGCAAAGAAAATTGCTGCTCGTGAAGCGAAGAAATTAGCGCGTGGTCGAGGTCGAAAAAATAAAAGATAGTAAGCTTTAAGAATAGCCGAAAATAGTTAATAAATAATCGTTGAGGAATACATCATGGCAGAAGTTATACCAGTATCAGAATCTTTTAGTTTACACCCACAATTAGTTCAGGACTGTTTTGAATTAGCTGAGTTTCCGTTATGCAAATTACTACTATGTAATGATAGTAGTTATCCTTGGTTTATTTTAGTACCTAAAGTGAATGATGTTAGCGATATTTACCAGCTAGATTGGCAACAGCAGCAGCAACTACTTAATGAGTCAAGCTTGCTAAGCGAGTTACTTATACAAGTATTTGATGGCTATAAAATGAATGTGGCTGCACTAGGAAATGTGGTGGAACAGTTGCATGTACATCATGTTGTAAGATATAAAGAAGATGTCAGCTGGCCAAAACCTATTTGGGGGCAACAACCGTTAACGCCTTATACAGCAGAAGCCATAGTCGCTTTAAAAGAAAAACTGTTACCCAAACTTTCAATTATTTTAGACACGTTATAAATAAAAAGACTGCTTTAGCAGTCTTTTTTTATTTAGCTTACCACTTTGTGTTATACCAGTTTCATTAATTAAGTTATCTACTTTATACGCAGGAAAAATGGCCAAATACAAGGCATTTATTTTAATAACTAGTTGTTCTAATTATTAAATAAATAACGCGGTAATTGGTTGTTTTAACCAGTAGAAATGATCACATAGTTAGTGAGATTGGTATTAATACTTCATTGGTTTTTGCGCGAGGTAATAACGATAATACCCGATAAAACTACTACCAACAAAAATGACCTCAACAAGTATTCCTATTGGTGTCCATAAAAGAAGATTATGAACCAACCATAATGAGCCACCTATAATCATCATTAATCGTAAAAATTTATCATTATGGCTAAATGAGCCGAGCGTAGTAAATATTGTCGCTATAAATCCAACAATACTTAACAGACCAATATAAGTAGAAATGGTAATAAGTAAACTGACACCAAGTGATGCAAAAGAAAGCCACTTTAACTTCCATTTTATTGAAATTAAAAAACGAAGGCTGGAAAATAAAAAGATAAACCCCGCGGTAGGTTGATCAAGTAATAGGTAATGAAAGCCATTAAAAAAACAACTAACAGACAATAAAGCCAAAAGATAGTTTTTGTTCTTTAGTTGCATAGCAAAGCATTCAATAATGAGTGTGACAGTAACGAGTATTTGTGAAAGTAAAAAGTCTGACATAGAATTTTTTGAAGTACGCTATTTTGTTAAAGTTTTGCCTTTTATATCTACAGTTTTTTTACAAATAGAAACAAAGGTATTACTACTTGCTCGTTCATCACAAAAATATTCGTGAAGTATCGACTATAATTAATTGATAAAAATCATAATAATACTAGCTGAATAGTTGGATTGGATGATAGACAATAGCAGGGCAGTTTAACATATTACTCCTCTTGTTGGGGGGAATATCAGTGGTCAAAATAAGAAGCCCTAATATCTAGGATATTAGGGCTTCTTTTATCAGTAAATTATGTGTGATTATTTATTTAAAAACCACACTGTTTACCTTGGTTTTTATCTTTTAACCAGGTTTGTAGAGGCGAAAAGTAATCTAAAATGGCAGTTGCATCCATTTGTTCATTACCCGTTAATACTTTGTAAGCTTGTTGCCACGGTTGGCTAGAGCCCATTTCTAACATTGTATTAAGCGCCTTACCAGCGTCTTTGTTGTTATATATAGAGCAACGGTGAATTGGATCGGTATTACCCGATATTTCACATAAAGCACGATGAAATTCAAATTGCTGTATATGCGCTAAGAAATAACGACTATATGGAACACCGCCAGGAACGTGATATTTTGCACCCGGATCGAAAGCTTCTACATTACGGTCAACTGGTGCAGCAACACCTTGATATTTTTCACGTAACTCCCACCAAGCTGTATTGTAGTTTTCAGGTGTTACTTCACCTGAGTAAACTTTCCAACGCCATTGATCTACCATTAAACCAAAAGGAAGAAAGGCTATTTTGTCTAACGCCATTTTCATCAACAAACCAATATCTTTTGACTCATCAGGAATGCTATCAATTAAGCCAATTTCTTTTAGGTATTTAGGTGTAACTGATAAAGCAATGGTATCGCCAATTGCTTCATGAAATCCGTCATTAGCACTGTTTTGGAAATATACAGGTTGATCTTTATAGGCACGTTGATAAAAATTGTGTCCTAATTCATGGTGAATAACAGAGAATTCCTCACCAGTTTTTTGAATACACATTTTAATTCGTAAATCATCTTTGGCATCTAAATCCCACGCTGAAGCATGACAAATCACATCTCTATCTTCAGGTTTAGTAAATAAAGAACGTGTCCAGAACGTTTCAGGTAAAGCGTCAAATCCAAGTGAAGTAAAAAACTTTTCTGCGCCTTTAACCATTTGTATTTCGTCATAATTATGAGCGGCTAATTGCTTAGTTACATCATAACCAGGGTCGGCATTATCGGGCGCAACAACATCATAAATATTTCCCCAAGATTGTGCCCACATATTACCAAGCAAATGTGCTGGAATAGGTTGATCTTGTGGTACTTTATCTTCGCCATATTCTTTACCAAGTTCGCTACGTACATAACAATGTAAATCGTCATATAAAGGCTTTACTTGTCCCCAAAGTCTATCTAATTCATTGGCGAAATCGTCAGCAGGCATATCATAGTTTGAACGCCACATGGCTCCAAGATCTTTGTAACCTAGCCCTCTTGCACCTTCGTTTGCTAATTCTGCTTGGCGAGAATATAAAGGTTTCATTGAGGGACTAATTTCACGCCATCCTTCCCACATTTCTAATAATTCATCGTAATCACGAGACGTTGCCATAATTGAAGTCATATCACCTAAGCTAAGCTTTTCACCTGCTTTAGTTGTGTAACTTCCTTTACCATAAATGCTGCCTAGCTCTGCACCAATCTGTGCTAATTCAGCAGATTTTTTTGAATCTTGAGGAGCAGGTAATACTAGAGATTGTTTTAATATATTTAATTGACGACGCTGAGTTGGATTTACGTCAACATTATCAAACTTTGCAGCTTGCATGGCAAAACGTACACCAGCTTCAGTAGACTTTTGATCAGCTTCTGCCGCAAGAGACGCTGTATCTTCTGTAATAAAGTTTGAATATATCCATGCAGCTCTTGCACCAGAGACACCTAAAGCTGTCATTTCTTCAGCAACATTATCTAGAAACACTTGTGCATCTTGACTTGTTAACGTTTTTTGTTCTGTTTGTGATTTTGCTGTTGAATTACTTTGAACTTGAGAGCAACCAGATAATGACGCTGCTATGACTAAAGCAATAGAGGTGAACTTAAATGTATTTGTTATATTATTCATCATGTTTTAAGTGTTATAAAAAATTTGGGAAGAATTTAGTATATTGAAAGATGAAACTAATGCAAATGTTCTAATAAAGGAAAATAGATATGAGTAATTATTTTATTTAATCATTAAGTTATTCTAATCAATCCGCTATATAACAAAATAAAATAGTACCTTTAACGCTTAGCTAGCCCTTATCTATAAGGCTTTTAAATTATGGTTCAGTAAAAAATGATGTGGCTTATTTGGTCTTTATATTAGCCATACTTGTATTTAAAAGGTAAGTTAAACGATGAAAAAGACACTATAATTACTTGTTTAACAAGCGTTACTGTATACAATGCGTAACAGTTTGCTATTAATAAGACGGATAATAGAGAAAATAAATTAGATAAACTTTTTATTTGTTCTTTTTAGCAAAATACAAAAAAAAGACTCAGGGCAGATTGACAGATCAGGCCACTGAGTCAGGAAGTAAACATGTATGTTCACTAAGTTTGAGGCACTTATTTATAATTAGTTCAATTTTTCTACATAAAATTGCAAATTATTATTTAGGCCGTCATGCTGCTTGACCTGAACGTGATAAATAAGCTATTTTAAACGCTTGTTTGAATTTTAATATTATTAGCGTTTTGGTAAAAAGAAATATGAGTACAAAAAATAAAATTTTAGATGCAGCAGAAGTCCTATTTTCTGACAAAGGCTTTAACGGAACATCGTTAAGAGAGATTACCAGCCAAGCGGAAGTAAACTTAGCAGCAGTAAATTATCATTTTGGCTCTAAAAAAGAGTTGATCAAAGCCGTTATGTCTCGGTATATGAATGAACTAAGCCCTCGGTTAGAGTCTGCATTAGGAACACTGTGTTCAGATGAGGCTAAACCAAGTTTAATTGATGTTTTTTCTGCTTTTCTTGATCCTTTACTTCATTTAAATACTTTTAAAGACAATGGTACAAGTATATTTTTACAATTATTAGGTCGAGGTTATACTGATAGCCAAGGCTTTTTAAGATGGTTTTTGACAACCCAATATCCAAATGTTTTTACTAATTTCACCAATGCTGTTCACAAAGCTTACCCAGAATTGAGCGCAGAAGAAATGTTTTGGCGATTACATTTTACGATGGGGACTATTGTTTTTACTATGTCTTCAAGCGACGCGTTAATTGATATTGCGTTAAATGACTTCGACCGCCAAGTAGATATTGCTGGCGTTATTAAGCAAGTTATTCCTTATGTTGCTGCCGGCGTTGCAGCGCCTATCGTTAGATAAGCGCTATTTTAGTTAAATAGGTAAGGTTTTAAAGCTTTTTGCTGTGTATCAATCTATTTAATAAGATGATGCCAAAAGCGAGTGTATAAAAACCAAATACAACAGTCATCCACTGTGGCATGCTATAACCTAAAAATTGCCAATCTATATCTCCACAACTGCCGGTTGCTTCAAACAAAAATGGGAGCCATTCATGTAATGGTGCCCATGTTGGAAAATTAGGCATAAATTCACAACTAAAGAATAATGACCCTGAGTTGCTTTGCATTTCTACATGTTCTAACGCTATTAGTAAGCCCCAAATAGCACCAACGGCCCATAAAGCATAAGCCATTATCCTGGCGAGTAAAAAACGTGAGCCGGCAATGCCAACAACACCCGCGACAATAATTGCGCAAATTGCAAGGCGTTGATATACACACATAATACAAGGTGCTAAGTCCATCGCATATTGAAAAAACAAAGCGCATAACTCGAAAGCTAAGGCAGAAAGGGTTAATAATAACCAAGATTTGGAACTAGTTGTTAAATCACTTAAAAATTTCATTTTTTTCCTAATAATTTTTATGATAACGATACTTATGAATATAAAAAAAGCTTCTAAATTACTTTAAAGTAAAATAGAAGCTTTAATCATAACAACTAATTATGAATGTTGTTATCTGAAATTGTTACAATTTTAGCCGTTAATTAATAAGTGTGTATAAATACTGGCAGCGTAACCTAACGCAATAACAGGAGTCCATTTTAGATGACTAAAGAAAGTGTAGTAACCTCTCGCTTGTCCCATTAATGCGACACCAGCAGCAGAGCCAATAGATAATAAGCTACCTCCTACTCCCGCTGTTAATGTTACTAGTAACCATTGCATATGAGACATTTCAGGATTCATAGTCAAGACCGCAAACATTACCGGTATGTTATCAACAATCGCAGATAAAATACCCACGAGTATATTGGCATTAGTTGGCCCAAGTTGACCATACATAAATTCAGATGTGATACCTAAATAGCCAATAAAACCTAAACCACCAACAGCTAAGATTACGCCGTAGAAGAAGAATAATGTATCCCACTCTGCTTTAGCTATTTTATCAAAAATATCAAAATCATCTTCAATTTGATGGCTTGTTGGCATGTCAGATTTATCTATTTCGCCTTGCCCTGATCTACGAAGGTAGTAAGCAAAAAACTTCAGGTATGCTAGACCAAGCATCATTCCGTATACTGGTGGTAAATGGATAAATGTATGGAACGATACCGCAGTGATAATAGTTAAAAGGAATAAAGCAACAATCACTAAACCACCTTTTTTAATCGGGGTAACGTGCTCTGATTCAGCTGATGGATTACCTTTAGGTAAAAAGAACTGCATAATAAAAGCAGGGATGAAAAAGTTAACAACGGCAGGAAGGAATAACGCGAAAAACTCATTAAATTCAACCATGCCTTTTTGCCAAACCATTAATGTTGTAATGTCGCCAAACGGGCTAAATGCACCACCAGCATTTGCACCAACAACAATATTAATACAACTCATGCCGATAAATTTAGGTTCGTCTTTACCAACAGCAATAACAACTGCGCACATAATTAAAGCTGTAGTTAAGTTATCAGCAACAGGAGAAATAAAGAAAGCGAGAATACCCGTTAACCAAAATAGTGTTTTATAACTGTACCCCTTTGCAACTAACCAATCACGCAGTGAATCAAACACATTACGCTCTAGCATGGCGTTGATATATGTCATTGCAACAAGCAAGAAGAAAAAGAGCTCAGCATATTCAAGAAAGTTATGACGAATAGCAACTTCAGCAGAATGTGGCATTCCCTGAGAGACGTAATGATAGGCAATGAGTATCCAAATTAATCCCGCAGCGAGTAACACGGGTTTAGATTTTCTTAAGTGTAATTGTTCCTCTAAAATAACTAAAGTGTAAGCAAGCACAAAAATAGCTATCGCAGCATAACCAACCCAATGAGAGGTTAAATCTAAGGTTTGATGCGCAGCATCAGATGCAAAGGCAACACTAGGTAAAAACAGTAGTGCCACTAAAATGAATAAAAGTTGTTTCATGTTTATTCTCTAGGTTTTGAGTAAGAGGAGGTTTTAATTTTTTGCAGATTCTAGCAAAACCTAGCTAAAATGATATACAAAAGCTGGCTAAATACTATTCATTTCATTAATACTCATGATACAAATTATTGCTTCTGGATATTGTTTGATGGATTTTTACTGTATACATTTCGTTCAAAAAAAACCGGGAAGTGTCTTTTATTTATGCTATTTGAGTTGGAGTATGTTCTTTGGTAGAAGGGCGGTTTTAAACACCTTTAGCGTTCAACATTTCAATTATGTCAGTTTAGATGAGTAATTATCAATCCTTAGTTATGGGCGTTATAAAATGAGTTTTCACCCTTATTTTTTACTATTATTTCTTAATAATAGCACTAGGTTTTTTTCAAGTTGATTTATTGATTACTGCTGACGTTAGGGATTGCAACTACCTTTTAGTTGATAACGTTATTAAGCTAATTTCTTATAAAATATTTTAAGGTTGTTTGATGTGTTTTGCCTTTTTGATAAATTACTCAATGTAGAACTAACTTATTTGGGTAGGCGGTTTTATAGCTATCAGTTTCAGCAATTCATTAATTGTATAATTAACATTCAGTTATTTTATAACACAAAAACTGACAAAGTTCTGATATTGTCAGCTCCTATTGTCAATGTTACTCTAAGCTTTAAAATAAAGTGGCTGTAGCCTATAAAAACGTTAGATAGAAGATTTTGAAAGTATGCCTAAAGTTTGTACTATTGTTATAGTTTCCAACTAAAGGGGTATTTGGTTAAGACTAAAGGCGTATATGCAAACCAACGTAAAATACTTAGCATAAACACAATCTTACTTATTTACATAAAGTAAAAAATAAAAATTATTATATTGGGTGCTAACCCCCAAGAAGGAATAACTTATGAATAAATTAAAACCTTGTTACCCCGTATCAGAAAAAGCAAAAGCTAATACTCATATTGATAGCGCAACTTATGATGCTATGTATAAGCAATCTATCGAACAGCCTGATGTTTTTTGGGGTGAGCAAGCAAAAGAATTTATTGACTGGTATCAACCTTGGGATAGCGTAAGTAAAGTTGATTTGAAAAAATCTGAAATCAACTGGTTCTCAGGTGGTAAACTTAATGTAAGTTACAACTGTATTGATCGCCATTTAGCGACTAAAGCAAATGATACCGCGATTATTTTTGAGGGTGATGACCCGAGTGAAGATTTAAAAGTTACTTACCAAGAGCTTCATGATCATGTTTGTCGTTTTGCTAATTTACTAAAAGAACGTGGCGTTAAAAAAGGTGATCGTGTTTGTATTTACATGCCGATGATTCCTGAAGTAGGTTATGCAATGCTAGCATGTGCTCGTATTGGTGCTATTCATTCTGTTATTTTTGGTGGTTTCTCTACCGAAGCGATTAAAGCTCGGGTAATGGATGCGGATTGCCAAGTAGTTATTACTGCGGATGAAAGTTTACGTGGTGGTAAGCATATTCCACTTAAAGCGAATGTTGATGCTGCTGTTGCAGAATGTCCTCAAGTTCACTCTGTTATTGTTGTTGCTCGCACGGGTGGTGATGTTGCTTGGAATGAAAAAACAGATATTAATTACGAAGAAGCTGTAGCAAGACAAGAAGCGGTATGTGAACCTGAAATTATGGATGCTGAAGATCCACTATTTGTTTTATATACTTCAGGCTCTACTGGAACACCAAAAGGTGTTGTACATACTTGTGGTGGTTATATCTTATATGCAGCAATGACACATAAGTATGTGTTTGATTATCAAGAAGGCGAAATTTACTGGTGTACTGCCGATGCAGGTTGGATCACTGGTCATTCTTATATATTTTACGGCCCATTAGCAAACGGTGCTACCACTTTAGTTTTTGAAGGTGTACCAACGTACCCTGATGCTGGACGTTTCTGGCAAGTATGTGAAAAACATAAGGTAAATGTATTCTATACTGCACCAACAGCTATTCGTGCGTTAATGAGTGTAGGTAATGAATTTGTTGAGAAGTATGATCTTTCTTCATTACGTTTACTAGGGTCAGTAGGTGAGCCAATTAATCCAGAAGCTTGGCATTGGTATTATGAGGTTGTAGGCAAAAGTAATTGTCCAATTGTTGATACTTGGTGGCAAACAGAAACAGGTGGCATTTTAATTACTTCGCTACCAGGTGCAGTAGATATGAAACCTGGTTGTGCAGGTAAACCATTCTTTGGTGTTCAACCTGCATTATTTGATAAAGACGGTAATACCCTTGAAGGTGAAAACCAAGGTTTATTAGTAATGACCGCTAGCTGGCCAGGACAACTTCGTACCGTTTATGGTGATCATGATCGTTTCTATCAAACTTACTTAGGTCAATACCCAGGTAATTATTTTACTGGTGATGGTGCAAAACGTGATGAAGATGGTTTCTATTGGATCACTGGTCGTGTTGACGATGTCCTAAACGTTTCAGGTCATCGTTTAGGTACTGCTGAAATTGAAAGTGCTTTAGTACTTCATCCAGCTGTTGCTGAAGCGGCTGTTGTTGGTTATCCTCATGAAATCAAAGGCCAAGGCGTATATTGTTATGTTACCTTGATGGCAAATGCGCAAGAGTCAGATGAACTTAATGCAGAGCTAAAAGATTTTGTTGCGAAAGAGCTAGGTCGCTTTGCAAAACCTGATTACGTTCAATGGGCACCAGGTTTACCTAAAACACGCTCAGGCAAGATTATGCGTCGTATATTACGTAAAATTGCTGAAAATGATGTTGATACGTTAGGAGATACTTCAACATTAGCGGATCCAAGTGTTGTTGATAACTTAATAACAAAACGTATTGTTCATGCTGGTTAATACTATTGTAAATTAACAATATATCTGTCTGATTGAGACAAGATAAATAAGAAGGCTGTTTATTAACAGCCTTTTTTATTTGTTCAAAATTATTTACTGTTATTGTTTAAACCTTAGTTGATAAAGTAATCCTTCACGTACACCGCTGGCACTGTATGTAAGCATGTCAATTTTAAGCAGCTAAAAGCATGATATTAAAATAGCGATAGTTGGTGTCAAGAAGGGTGTTTTTTTTCGCATAAATTATTAAACTTACATTAGCAATGTGAACACGATACACCTCATCCATGTTACTGGAATATATTCCCCAAAACCTCAAATGTTCTAATAAATGGACACTAATATCTGAGCTTCTTGTAATACTTTGTGGTTAAACGATAACCAGTTTAGCGCTTTCTCGATAAACTTCATTAATAGACTTCATAAAGTTAAGGGGTATTTATAAAAGTAAAACAGTAAAGAATTCATGTTTCAAATTAATGACAAGTGTAATTCAGCATAAACTGGTATTTATTATTCCTTTAAATGAAATATAGATAACGCTTGCAGGCCTTGACTAGTCATTGCTGTCATTAAAATGAAATATAACTGTAAAGAAACAGTCATATTTCTAAAGCATTTCTGTCATTTTTCTCTTGTAGCATGTTGGAAAAATTAATTAGTCCTTTAATAAAACAACTAACTCTTCGGAGAGAAACATGAAATTGAATAAGATCTTTAAACACAGCGCAACCAATATTGCTATTGTAACGGCTTTATCTCTTGGTCTATCTGCTTGTGGTGGTGATATAAATCTTGAGTCAAATGTAGATAATTCAGTCGGTGATACAGTTGTAACTAATCCATCACCAACTACTCCAACGACACCTGATGAAGTGTTACCGGGTAAATCGAATTCTGCATTAAGCACACAAGTTTCTGCTGCGCTAGGTTTTGATGTTCAAATACAAGTACTTGATACAAGAATTACAGAAAGCACAACGTTAGTAGCTAACGATAGTAATGGTAATGCTGTTATGTACGCCCTTAGCGGTGGTGTAGATGTTGGTGGTTTACAATCACGTAGTGATGATGATGTGGTATTAACAATTGAACCAGGTACGGTAGTTTTTGGTCAATCAGGTAATGATTATTTAGTTATTCACCGTGATGCGAAAATCATGGCTGAAGGCACTAAAACTAGCCCAATCATCATGACATCATTACAAGATGTTCAAGGCGAAACGACTGATGCAGGTCAGTGGGGTGGTTTAGTTATTTTAGGTAATGCACCATCAAATAAATGTCCAACTGATGGTAGTGATTGTGCACTACAAGTTGAAGGTGTTGGTGAAGGTGCAGTATTTGGCGGCACTAATTGGGAAGATGATTCAGGCGCGTTAAAGTATGTAGTGGTTAAATATGCGGGTTATGAAATTGCCCCAGACAATGAATTAAACGGTATCACTTTTGGTGGTGTTGGTTCAGGTACCTCTGTTGATTATATTCAAGTACACAGCAATGCCGATGATGGCGTTGAATTTTTTGGTGGTGCTGTTAACGCGAAACATTTAGTTTTAACAGGTAACAAAGATGACAGTGTTGACTGGGATAATGGTTATAAAGGTATGTTACAGCATATTTATATTGAACATGCTAATAATTCAGGTGAAGCTAACCGCGCTATCGAAGCAGATAATGATGGTAGCAACCCAGGTAAAGAACCACAGTCTAATCCAATAATTTCTAATATGACTATTATTGGCAATAACTTCGATACAGCTGATAAAGATTCTGAAGGCATTTACTTACGTGAAGGAACGGCAGCTAAAATATTTAATACTGTTATTACTGGCCCAAGTGAAATGGGTGAATGTTTAGAGTTCGAAGCTGGAATCACGGTAGATAATGCTAATAGCGGTAAAATCGTGATGGAAAATGTCATTATGTCATGTGAAGGAGAAAACTTTAAAGATTCTACTTCTTTTGACATGGAAGCTTGGTTTAGCGCTGAATCGTCAAATAGCATTAGCTCATCAATTTTAATTGGTGAATCAGGTATACCTGATAGTGACTCGCCACTTATTGCAGCTAATGCAGGTCAAGATGTTGCTAATACTCAAAATGCATTTTTTGATACTACTAACTATGTTGGCGCATTAAATGGCACTAATGATTGGCGCGAAGGTTGGGCATTTGGCTTTGGTGGTGGTGTTGTAACGGCAACTGCTGAATCTGAAGCTGAAGGCTGTCCAACGGGTACTACGCCAATTACCCCAATTGATGGCGTTACTACAACCTGTCAATTAACCGGTGAAATCACCAATGATTTAACTTTAACTGCAAATAATTTATATGCGTTAAATGGTCCGGTATTTATTGGTGAAGATAAAGCTAATAGCGCGACTTTAACAATTGAACCCGGTACTACAGTTTATGGTCGTTCAGGTGGTGATTATCTGGTAATTAGCCGTGATTCAGCTATTGAAGCGAATGGTACTGCGACTAACCCAATTACTTTTACGTCAAGTGAAGATATTGCTCAAGGTGTTACTGGCTCGGGTCAATGGGGCGGTGTTGTTATTCTTGGTAATGCAAAATCAAATAAATGTCCAACGGACGGTAGTGACTGTGCATTACAAGTTGAAGGTGTAGCTGAAGGTGGCGTATTTGGTGGCACTGACGATGAAGACAGTTCAGGTACATTACGTTATGTTGTTGTGAAACATGCCGGTTATGAAATTGCCCCAGATAATGAGTTAAATGGTATTACTTTTGGCGGTGTAGGCTCAGGCACAACAGTAGAATATATCCAAGTACATGAAAATGCAGATGATGGTGTTGAATTCTTCGGTGGTACTGTTAATGCTAAGTATTTAGTACTGACAGGAAACAAAGATGACAGTGTTGACTGGGATAATGGCTATCGCGGTAACTTACAATATGTACTAGTGAAACATGCAGATAATGACGGTGAAGCTAACCGTGCAATTGAAGCGGATAACGACGGTTCAACGCCTAATAAAGAACCTCAATCTAATCCAACAATTGCTAACATGACAATTATCGGTAATGGTTTTGATACGCCTGATAAAGCGTCTGAAGGTATATACCTTCGTGAAGGAACCAAAGCACAACTACATAACTTTGTTGTGACAGGTACTTCAGGTATGGGTGAATGTTTAGAACTTGAAGGTGGTAGCTCTACTGTAACAACAGACCAAGCATCAAACGGTGATACGGTTATTTCAAATTCAGTATTTGCTTGTGATGAAAACTTTAAAGATTCAAAAGCAACGGATGGCACGGTATTACTTGACGCTGAAGACTGGGTTCTTAATCAAAATGATGAAAACTCAACAGCTGAAAGTATGGGTACAGTACTAAACGGTATATTCACTATTGATACAACAACCCCGAAAGATTTTACAGGTAATGCTTTCTTTGACAACGCCAATCACATTGGTGCGGTAACGGAAGGAAACAACTGGACTGCTGGCTGGACTGTAGGCTTAGAGTAACAGACTAGCTAATTAAAATGCTGTAGCACAATCATTTTTATACTACAGCATTTCATACCAAACTGGTTAATTGAATGACGTTATTGATTAGTTTGGTATTAATGTTCAAATACCTAATTCATGAGGTTTACAATGAATAATAAGTTTAAATCTTTTGCTTTATCTTCTCTAACAATTGCTTTGATGGCAACGACAGGGCAAGCCATAGCAGAAGAAGACGATAACGAGGCCATTGAAGAAGTTGTGGTCAAAGCTAGTCGCTTAAAAGGTACCGCAAGTGCCGTAATGCAAGAACGTAAAAACCAAGCTTTTGTTGCCGATATTTTAGGTGCAGAGCAAATTTCTCGCACAGGCGATTCAGATGCGGCCGCAGCGCTTCGTCGTGTAACAGGTATAACACTTGTTGATGGTAAGTTTATTTATGTCCGTGGTCTTGGTGAGCGTTTTTCAAGTACACAATTAAACGGTGCTGCTGTACCTAGTCCTGATCCAACACGAACAGTAATACCATTAGATTTATTTCCATCAAGTATTATTGAATCGTTATCAGTACAAAAATCTTACTCTGCAAGTATGCCGGCGCATTTTGCTGGTGGTAATGTTGATGTTCGTTTAAAAACTATTCCGACAGATTTCGTTTTCAACATGAAAGGTAAACTTGGTGGCAACACTAATAACTTTGATGATGGACTGACATACAATGGTGGCGGAAACGATTGGTATGGTATCGATGACGGTACGCGAGCTGCGCCAGACGATTTAACACAATTATGGAATAGCTATACATCAATCAACAATTTAGACCAAGACGAAAACCGTTTAGTTGCTGGTCAGCTTAATCGTGATTATGATCCTAAAAGCGCAAGTATTAACCCAAATACTGGGTTGGATATAGCACTTGGTAATAAGTTTGATTTTGATGATTTTCGTTTAGGTTTTCTATCTTCGATTTCTTATGACAATAAATGGGAAGTATCAGAAGGTTACGAAGGTCAAGATTATACTAAAGGATCTGACGGAGCTTGGTCTTTAGTACGTGGTTTTGATGAGGTAGATACGACTGAACATTCCGTACGTTTTTCTGGCATGATGAGCTTAGGCTTAGAATACATGCGCAACCACCGTATCGATTTTACCTCACTAATTTTACATGATACTCGTGATCAAGTGAGTGACAAGCGAGGGAATACAAACAACGTTTTACTGAGTGATGGCTTAAGAATACGCGATAGCGAAGTTATCTATGAAGAACGTGAAATGATTTCCAATCAATTGCGTGGTACGCACAATTTAAATGACTGGTGGGGACTAGGGGTTGATTGGTTTTATTCCGATGCACGTTCTAACCGTTATGCGCCAGGCAATATAGAAACACGTTATATTATTTCTGACGGCTATAATGGACAACCAGAAGACGGAATCTTTGATTACATCAATGAAAGTTCATTAAGAAAAGCAAGTACTTCTACTCGTTATACCTTTCAAGATTTAGACGATGAAGTAGAGAACTATGGCTATAATTTATCTTTACCGTTAGCTTTTTCTGGTACTGAAGTTGAATTAAAGTTTGGTGGTAACTTTGTTAAAAAATCAAGAGAAGCATTTGCAAGACGTGTTGATATTAATACGTTAGCGCTAGGTGATCTGGATTTAACGGGTAGCCAACTAAATAATATACTAACCGATGATGTTATATTAAATTACCCATTAAGTGGTAATGACAATATTATGCGTGATACGTCAATTGCGGGTGATGATTATTATTCAGGACAAATGATTGATGCTTATTACGTAGAAGCTGATTTTTTCTTTAATGATAAGTTGCGCGTCGTTGGTGGTATTCGTTATGAAGACTTTAGACAAGTGGTTGCACCGCTTGACCCGGCAACAGGAAAGTTTGACTTACCATCACAACCAACAGAAGCCGATTTAGCAGATCTTGCTTTTCAAGAAGATGAATTCTTTGGCGCTTTAGCACTAACCTATATTGTAGACGATCAAGTGCAATTTCGTGCCTCAGTCGGTCAAACAACAATACGTCCTGATCTTCGTGAAGTTGCCCCTGCAACCTATATTGATCCCCTTACAGGATTCCCTATTGGTGGAACGCCAGGTGTGGAAAGCACAGACATAGTTAACTATGACTTGCGCTGGGAATGGTATATGGAAACAGGTGAGAACTTGTCGGTTGGTTTATTCTATAAAGATATGGATATGCCAATTGAATCTGTACAGTCACCTTCACAAGATGGTCCATCACTTATTCGTATTGCTAATGCTGAAGACGGCTATGTATACGGAATAGAAATGGAGTTTTTGAAAGACTTTACGTTCTTAGGTGATTTAGGCCCCGTAAATGGTGCCGACCTTTTCTTGTCTGGTAACGTTACGTTAAGTGATTCTGAAATTAATATTAATACACAAAGTGTTGTTGAACAAACAGGTGTATCTACCAGTATTACAAACCCTACACGCAGAATGACTGGTCATTCGGAGTACGTACTTAATTTCAATTTAGGTTGGGATGCACCTAATGGCTATCATAGTGCTACATTAGTTTATAACGTGTTTGGCGAACGTATTATTATACCAGGTATTGAAGGTAAAGATGATGCATACGAGCAACCATTTCATTCACTTGATATGGTTTATACTTATTATCCTACATTCTCTTCAACAGTAACCTTTAAAGTACAAAATATATTGGGTGAAGATAAAGCGATAGAATTTGAAGATACGCTAATACAAAGTGAGACGAAAGGTACTCAATTTGAAGTCGCGTTAAAATGGGATTTCTAGTTAACTATTACTGATGTAACAGGGTTTACGTTAAGTTAAATTGAACCAAGTTAAAAGCACGTTGATTAATCAACGTGCTTTTTTATTTTAAAATATTAAGGAAGGAACTTATTAACCCAGCTGTTTCAATAAAGTTATTTGATTAAAATTATTGATAACGTTATTGCGTAATAGGCGCAAGAGAGTCACTAAGAACTAATGAACTAAAAGCAACTTGCGTATAATCTCCATTTGCTTTATCTGTTTTCCAGTCTCCAGTACCTAAACAAGCGGCATACCACATGCCCTGCGCGTCTTTAGTGCTACATTGATTATAAGCACCGGCTTTAAAGTATAACCAGTCACCAGCATAGCCCCACTTGTTATCTTTAGAATCGATCTCGCCATTTGCATCAACATTATTTGCTAAGTTTACATTGTACTCTACCGTTGGTTTACCAGGTGAAGTGAACGTTAAGTACATAATGTTTTGGTGTACGTTAATTGTATAGCTGAACTCTTCTCCAAGTGCTATACCGCTATCGCCTGGCTCATTTGGATTTTTCCAAGTATTTCCCCAAACAGGAAAAGCAATATCTGTTCTGTTAGGATCATTTTTAGCTAGATTTCTTTCATAATTCCAAAAGACAGAGCCTTTTTCATGATTTGGCCATTTTTTATAATAAATCTTTATAGGCTCATTCCCTGCACCAAAACCTAAGTTTTTTGCCTGTAATGCTTTGTCTTTTCCAGCATGAATCTGTCCTACTACAACAGAGTATGCCGCAGGCTTATTACCATTTTTAGCTCTTAGTGCAACATGATCGACTTTTAAGGTCGCTTCCATTTTACCGCCTACCGCCCCAAAACGTTCAGATAATGGGTGTGCTGCAATAGCAAAATTGTTACCCGGGTAACTTGTTTTTATTTTTGTATTACTACCACGAACCATTTGACGTAATTCGCTTCGTGTATTACTTGAATTTGCCGTTGTTATTGCTTTATTTGGTGCGGCAAAAACCATATAGCCATTTTCATCAAGATAAAAGAAATCTGGGTGCGAGTAGCTTTGCATTTTTATTACTGAAATCTCATCAATTTTACCATCATTGTTTAAATCGACGGGTACATTCATTTTCCAATGTGATAAATCAAATTTATCTGCTGGAATTTCAGCAATTGTTTTAGGAGTAAAACTAGATTGTTCGTTATCTCCATTACTTGCGCATGACATCAGCATGGCGACAGAAATAGGTATAACTGTTAAAGATAAGATAGCTTGTTTTACTCGAATGTTATTCATAATGTTCTCTTAAATTATTTTTTGTTTGATTTTTATTCTTCATAAAAAGAATAATGATGAAGTAAACATAACTATTATATTTACAATCTCCCCTCTTACTCTTTGTTACTTTTTGGTGTACCAACCTACCATACCAACTAGGTATACCAATTTCAATGTTCTAAAGTGATACTGCACATTATTTGGTCATAATTAATAAGCAAATAAAGTGGATCATTAAATGGGTGCTTTATAGAGATAAAATATTTACCTCCTAAATAATTCATAAAAGTGAAATATTACTGCAACCTAACTGTCACATTTCTATAACTTAACTGTCATATTTGTTGGGTAGACTTTGTCACAATTATTTTATGACAAGATATAGGTAAATCCATGAAGTTATCACAACTTGCCAAAGCAAGCTTATTGCTTAGCTTAAGTGCTAGCAGCTTGTTACATACAAGTGCTATAGCAAATGAAAAAAACCAACCACAACAGTTAGATGAAGTGGTTGCTGCGGGACAACAAATTAATCAGTCTGCGGTTAATTCACAAGTTAAAGTGAATGGCTTTACAGAGCAAGTACAAACCAAATTACAACAATTTAATACCGTAACGAAAGAGTTAGACGGGTTGAATGTTTACAACTTACAAATGCAACTTCAATTAGATAATCAAGTGGCTGAATTAACTCAGTTAGCTAAGTCTATGGAAGAAGTAAGTGTTATTGAACGTCAAATATCGCCTTTAATGGCGCGTATGATTTCTACCTTAGAGAGCTTTGTGCAACTTGATGTTCCTTTTCTACCTGAAGAGCGTAGTAAAAGGCTGAATGACTTAAATGACATGATGGTTCGTGCTGATACCTCTGTTGCCGAAAAATTTCGTCGTGTTTTAGAAGCCTATCAAATAGAGGTTGATTACGGTCGTACTATTGAATCTTACAGTGGTCAGTTAACGGTTGAGAATCAACAGATGGATGTCGACTTTTTACGAGTAGGGCGTGTAAGTTATATTTATCAAACACGTGATGGAAGTCGTTTAGGTCAATGGGACCAAGCAAGTGGCCAATGGCAAACACTTTCACAAGACTACCGTTTAGGTGTAAATAAAGCCCTTCGTATTGCACGTAAACAACTAGCACCGGACTTAATCATGGTGCCATTGACCAACACACAAGCCAAGCTATAGCAGAGTAACAAACATGACTATTATTAATACTGTTAAATCGTTAACAACTTTTAGCAAACAAGCAATAACGGCTGTAACGCTTTCATTAACACTGGCAAGTGGCGCAAGTATGGCGCAACAAGCGACTAATCTTGATGATTTATTAAGTCAGCTTGAACAAGGTAAAATAGCTCAATCGAAGCAAAATCAAGACAGAGAAGCTGAGTTTAAAGCGAAGGTAAATCAACAGCAGGCAATGCTTAATGATATTAAAAATCAAAGAGATTCTGCGATTTCGTTAAGTGGTGAATTAGAAAAAACATTTGCTAATAATGAAATTCAATTAGCGAATAAAACTGAAGCACTTGATAAACGTTTAGGTGAATTAAAAGAATTATTTGGTGTGTTGCAGCAAGTGTCAGGTGATACCCGTAGTAAATTTCAAACTTCTGTTATTTCGGCGCAAATTCCTGGTCGTGGCGAGTTTTTAGATCAATTTGCGCAAAGTATGGGATCTACCAGTAAGTTAGCTTCAATTGAAGAAATAGAACGTTTGTGGTTTGAACTACAACGTGAAATGACACAAAGCGGTAAAATAAGTACGTTTAATCGTGAAATTGTTCTGGCAAATGGCGAACGCACAATGACAGACGTTACGCGTGTTGGTGGTTTTAACTTAGTTGCTAATGGCAAATATTTAGAATATATCGATGAAACAGGCAGTGTTGCTGAGTTAATTAGACAACCTGCTAACCGTTACTTATCAACAGTTGATGCCTTAACAACAAGCAAAGAAACAACCGCTTTTGCGTTAGACCCAACAGGTGGTTCAATTTTAAGTTTACTTGTTCAAGCACCAGACACACGAGAGCGTATTGATCAAGGTGGTGTTGTTGGTTATATCATTCTTGCCATTGGCGCAGTTGGTTTATTAATCGCGTTAATACGTTTAGTTAACTTGATATCTGTAGGCGCTAAAGTTAATCGTCAACTCAAGTCTGATGTTGCGTCAAATGACAATCCGTTAGGCCGTGTTATGCAAGTTAAAGACGATAACCCAGGCTTAGATACCGATACACTAGAATTAAAACTTTCTGAGTCGATATTACGTGAGTTACCAAAGCTATCTAGCATGTTAACGCTTATTAAAATCATCTCAGTGGTTGCACCGTTAATCGGTCTACTTGGTACGGTAACCGGTATGATTAATACTTTCCAAGCGATAACTTTGTTTGGTACAGGTGACCCTAAATTAATGGCTGGCGGTATATCTCAAGCCTTAGTTACAACGGTTCTTGGTTTAGTTGTGGCGATTCCAATGGTATTCATATTCGCTTACTTGAATAGCCGTAGTAAAAATATTATCAATATTTTACAACAAGAAAGCACCGGTATAATTGCTCAGCGCTCTGAAAATGCAGAGTTAGCAGGGCAGGGAGCATAAAACGTGATTGCCTTAACCGAAATGTTCGACGCTATTGTAGAGTTTATGGATACAGGCGGGCAGGTATTAACCGTTATTGGCTGTGTTATTTTCATCATGTGGTTAATGATCTTTGAACGATTTGTATTTATCTCATTAAGTTATAAAAGTGTTAAAAAGCATTTGCTTAGCACATGGGAAAGCAGAGCAGATCAAACTTCATGGAATAGTGAGCAAATCAGAACTGCATTGATTTCACGTGGTGCAACTAAGCTGAATCGAAATATTAGCTTAATTCAATCGTTGGTTGTGTTATGTCCACTTTTAGGTTTATTAGGGACAGTAACCGGCATGATTGAGGTTTTTGATGTAATGGCTATTTCAGGTAGTGGCAACGCTCGTTCAATGGCTTCAGGTGTATCACGAGCAACAATACCAACAATGGCTGGCATGGTTGGCTCATTATCAGGTGTTTTTACCGTAGCCTGGATTAAACGAAATGCTAAGAAAGAAACCGAGCTATTAGCTGATTCTTTAACTGCAAATCACTAAATACAATAAAGTTACGTACTAGCCAATAATTATTGGCTAGTACCACATAGATAAACTATTAGGAAAAATCATGCGTCACTTAAATAAAATGATACAAGCGCAGGAAGAAAAAGAAGAAATAGATATGACTCCAATGTTGGATGTGGTGTTTATCTTATTAATTTTCTTCATCGTTACTGCCTCTTTCGTTAAGGAAGCTGGTATTGATGTGAATCGTCCAGAGGCTGCAACAGCGGTCAAAAAAGAACGCGCGAACATATTGGTTGCCATTAGTGATAAAGGTGATATTTGGATCAACAAACGTAAAGTGGATATTCGCAGTGTACAAGCCAATATTGAGCGATTAAAAGCTGAGAACCCACAAGGTACCGTTGTTATTCAAGCAGATAAAAAATCAACAACAGATACTTTAATTAAAGTTATGGATTCAGCGCGCGCCGCTGGTGTGTTTGACGTATCGATTGCTGCGCAAGAATCGTAGTAAACGTTGGAGAATATTAAGTGACTACAGTAATTGTGCGCAGTGGTGTTCGATATGTTATCGCAGGTGCGTTGGCGTTAAGTATGACCTTTTTATTATTTTGGGGAATGCAAAATCTTATTGCTGGTGGTAATGATGTTATGTCAGAGCCAGTGAAAGGTAACGTGCTCGACTTTATTCGTTTAAAAAAAGACGAATCGGTTGTTAAAAAAGAACGACAAGTACAAAAACCAGCTAAGCCTAAAGAGCCGCCACCGCCAATGACAACACCTCCTATGCAGCAGAGTAACCCTAACGCAAACGCGACTAAAAGTAGTTTTGCTGCTGATATTCAATCAGATATAGGTTTGTCAGGTGGTTTGAATTTAGATAGTGGTGATGGTGATTATTTACCTATTGTAAAGGTTGCAGCAGTTTACCCACGTAGAGCGCAATCACGAGGTATTGAAGGTTATGTGATTGTTGAGTTTACGGTTACTAAAACAGGTGCTGTAACAAGTCCTATTGTAGTGCAAGCAGAGCCTGAAGGTGTTTTTGACCGAGCAGCATTAGATGCTGTGGTTAAATTTAAATATAAACCACGTGTTGTAGATGGTGTCGCAATGTCGGTAGCTGGTGTTCAAAACAAAATCAGTTTTGAAATCGACGGATAAAGTAAACGTCACAATATAAGCAAGTGTGTTTTTTAATATATAAATGAAAGGAGAGTTAAAATGAAAGTGAAAATTTCCTTATTTTTAGCTTCAACGCTAGGTTTGATGTCATGTTTATCATCAGACCAAGTATTAGCTAACGAAAGTAATTCAGCCAGTACTAAACAAGAAGCTAAACAAGAAACAAAGCAAGAATATAAAAGTTACCGTGAAAGTAAAAAAGTTCCGGCGATGCGAAACCGTGTTTACACACAACTTGCAAGAGCACAAAAACTGGCTGATGAAGGTGATATACCTGCAGGAATAGCTGTGTTGGCTGAAGTTGAAGAGCGACTTGATAGTTTAAATAGCTATGAACAAGCGATGTTATATAATTTTTATAGTTTTATGCATTATGCTAATGATGATGTAGAAAATGCGATTATTAACTTTAATAAAGTGATTCGTGACGAAAGTTCAATTCCAGATAGCTTACTTATTTCAACACGGTTTTCACTTGCGCAACTATCGATGCAAAACCAAGATTATTCTTCGGCATTAACACATTTAAAGGCTTGGCAAGAAATTAACTCAAAACCACTAACCTCTAGTCAGGAAATGTTATTTGCTCAAATTTATTACCAAGATAAACGATTTGTTGACAGTTTAATGCATATTGAAAATGCGATTAAAGTAGCGGAAATTGATAATAAAACACCGAAAGAAAATTGGCTTATTTTAAAACGTGCTACCCATTATGAGTTGAATCAGCCTGAGCAAGTAACTGAAGTGATGGAACAGCTTGTGCGTTTATATAGCAAGCCGGAATATTGGTTACAGTTAGCAGGTATGTATGGTGAAGTTGGAAAAGAAGATAAGCAAGTTGCTGTGATGGAAGCAGCTTATCAAGCCGGCTACATTACTAAATCAAATGATATAATGACACTTGCACAACTCTATCAATTTCATGGTGCGCCTTTTAAAGCGGCAAAATTGTTAGATGAAGCTATTGAACAAGGCACTGTAGTTGCACAAGAGAAAAGTTTAGATTTACTTTCTCGCGCATATTTAGGTGCTAAAGAAACAATGTCGGCCATTGAAACGTTAAAAAAACTAACTGAGTTAGCTGATGACGGTAAATATGATGCATTACTAGCACAAACATATTTGAATGCAGAGCAATGGCAGCAAGCTATCAGCGCAGCCGATAAAGCGATAACGAAAAGTGAAGGTTCAGCTGATTATCTCGGTAATATGTATCTTGCTAAAGGTATGGCAAATTTTAACCTAAAAGAATTTGATGCATCATTAGAAGCTTTTGAGCATGCAGAGAAATTGCCTAAAATTAAAAAGACAGCACAGCAATGGACTAAATATGTTGAACGTGAACAAGACGCTTTTCAAAGACAACAAGAAATGCGCTTAGCTATGCTTAACTAGCATAGAGAGCCTTTAACGCCCGACCCTGTAAAAGATTTTGTTGAATCTCCCTTTTAAGCGCCTTTTGGCGCTTTTTTTTATTTTGTATATTTCTGAGTCTTTTCTATGTGCGATTTTTGCATTCTATTGTCATATTCTATAGGTCACACCATATACTTCATAGGCCATTAAATACAAAACACTTCGTTATCTCCTGTATGTATTATTTTGTCGTTACTTATTCGTCTTATTTAGTCATTCCATAGGTATGTTGATACGTAATCTCATGTGTATGGTTGAATAAAAACGAGATTTTGAATTAAGTTCAGAATGACGGACGGGTGTTCAGGCGGGCGGCGTCATGCCGTTGATCGCTTAATACGGAATCTCATGCGTGTGGTTGAATAATACGTGAGATATTGAATCAAGTTCAGAATGACGGGTTTTACTCAGTATGACCGAGATTTATCTGAGGAGATCGAGGTTAAGCGGGATTACTAAACTCAAAATGGCGAGAATTCTAGTTCAGAAATGCTCGCCATCAATTCAAGTGTTTCTATTCTTCGTCTGCAATTGGCATTGATGTTCTAATTGCCGGCTTTGCAATAATTTCTAGGTAGAAGCTTTCTAGGTCATGTTGTGCTGCATCATCAATACACTTATTAAGTGTAGACATATGAACAACATCGGCTACCTCTTTAGTGTGACCATATTTACAATCAAAGTCCCAGAAGTCAGCGTCATCAGGTAGTTTTTTATTGCGTTCTCTTTTAATGTACTTTTTTACTTCGTGCTTAATTGCATCAATAAGTCTTGCTGGCTTAATTGTTTTATGAGTTAATAAAAATTTTTTTTTCATTGGGTACCTTGGATCGACTTTATATTTTAATATTTGGTTAGCGAGCTAATCCAAATGTAGATGTGCAGTATACCATAGCGCAATTTTGATACTATTTTACTATAGAGCCTGTCATAAATAGATATTAACATGAAAAGGGCGCTACCTGATATGAAAAAAGTGCTAATGACTGTTAGGTTCTTCTTGCTAAATAGCCTTTATAGTCAGGTATACGAGCATGATAAACTTTATCAAGGTGATATGAATCTAAAATAAAGTCTGCCGTTGCTAAATTTGTTGCTACTGGTATATTCCAAACTGCTGCAAGTCGTAATAATGCCTTTACATCAGGATCATGGGGAGCAGCATTCATTGGGTCCCACAAAAAAATAAGTATGTCTATTTTTCCTTCTGCGATTTTAGCGCCAAGTTGCTGATCGCCGCCCATCGGACCTGATAATAAGCTTTCAATTGGTAATTTTAATTTTTGTGAGAGCATAGTTCCCGTTGTGCCTGTCGCATAAAGCTTGTGATTTTTTAATATGTCTAATCTCACTTCAGCCCAATCGAGTAATGATTCTTTCATATGGTCGTGTGCAACAAGCGCTATGTGTTTATTTTGCGCTAATTCGCGTGTTATATATTCCATAACTGCCCTAATTTTTTGTCAGATAACTGTAATTAATTTAATAGATAGTAACATTTTGAACTTTTTATTCTAGCGATAATAGTTTTGTTGATGAATTGAAAACTCAAAGGGTGCTAATGGTATACTTCTGCATATAAGTTCTCACTAATTAAACGAGCAAGTAGTTAACGTAAGTTGATTCGACGCGTATAATATTTATATAAATACTTACTTATACAAATATTGAGTCAATTTCTGTTATTTTTAAGGCTAATACGGCTAAAATCCGATAATTACACTCATTAAATATTAAGATGCTAAATAGTTTCGGTGCACTCTCATCAGTTGAGACGATCCAAACACTTTTATTACAACACTAAAATATGGAAACGTTTCATGGAAATCAAAGTTAATTTTCTCGATAACCTTAGATTGGAAGCTAAGTTTGATGACTTTAGCGTCATTGCTGATCAACCTATTCGCTATAAAGGTGATGGCTCAGCTCCAGGCCCTTTTGATTATTTTCTTGCATCATCAGCCCTTTGTGCTGCTTATTTTGTCAAAGTCTATTGTTCTTCGCGTGATATACCAACTGAAAATATTCGCTTGTCACAAAATAATATTGTTGACCCTGAAGATCGCTACAATCAAGTATTCCAAATTCAGGTTGAATTACCTGAAAGTATTTCTGATAGAGACAAAAAAGGTATTTTACGTTCAATTGACCGATGTACAGTAAAAAGAGTTGTGCAATCGGGACCTGAATTTAAAGTAGAAGCGGTTGAAAGCCTAGAAGAAGATGCTCAGGCAATGTTGATGGGGCAGCCTACAGCTGATAGTAGTACCTATATTTTAGGAAAAGATTTACCACTTGAACAAACCATTAAAGACATGACTGGCATTCTGGCTGATTTGGGTATGAAGATAGAAATTTCTTCATGGCGAAATATTGTTCCAAATGTGTGGTCTTTACATATCAGGGATGCGGCTTCTCCTATGTGCTTTACTAATGGTAAAGGGTCAACAAAAGAAAGTGCACTTTGTTCAGCATTAGGCGAGTTTATCGAGCGTCTTAATTGTAACTTCTTTTATAACGATCAATTTCTTGGCGAAGACATTGCAAAGAGTGATTTTGTTCATTACCCCAATGAAAAATGGTTTAAACCAGCTACAAATGATGCCTTACCGGAAGGGATTTTAGATGACTATTGTTTAAGCATTTATAACCCTGAAGATGAGCTACGTGCGTCAAACTTAATTGATACTAACTCAGGTAATGTTGAACGTGGTATTTGTTCTATTCCTTATCAACGTCATAGTGACGGTGAGACAGTTTATTTTCCATCTAACTTAATTGAAAATTTATTTTTAAGTAATGGTATGAGTGCGGGCAACAACTTAGCTGAAGCGCAAGTACAGTGTTTGTCTGAAATTTTTGAACGTGCAGTAAAAAGACAAATTATTGAACAAGAAATTGTGTTACCTGACGTACCACAACAAGTACTTGAGAAATATCCAAGTATCTTAGCGGGTATTAAAGGACTGGAAGAGCAGGGCTTCCCAGTTGTTGTTAAAGATGCCTCTTTAGGTGGTCAATTTCCGGTTATGTGCGTCACGTTAATGAATCCAAAAACAGGCGGTGTATTTGCCTCATTTGGTGCACACCCAAGTTTTGAAGTGGCATTAGAGAGAAGCTTAACTGAATTACTACAAGGGCGAAGCTTTGAAGGATTAAATGATGTACCAAAACCAACATTTAATAGCATGGCAGTATCAGAGCCTGAAAATGCAGTTGAACACTTTATTGATTCAACTGGGGTTATTTCTTGGCACTTCTTTAGTTCAAAACACGATTATCAATTTTGTGAATGGGATTTTTCTGGCACAAATGAAGAAGAGTGCGATGGCTTGTTTGCTATCTTAAAAGCAATGGGCAAAGAGGTTTATACTACTGTCTTTGATCAACTAGGTGCTACTGCTTGTCGCATGTTAGTTCCTGACTATTCAGAAGTTTATCCGGTGGAAGATCTTATTTGGGATAACACCAACAAAGCATTAGATTATCGTGAAGATATTTTAAACCTTCATGTGCTAAGCGATGATGCATTACAAGCTTTATTTGAGCGTTTAGAAGATAGCCAACAAGATAACTACATTGATATTCGCACTTTAATTGGTATTGAATTTGATGAAAATACCGTTTGGGGACAGTTAACGATTCTTGAGCTGAAGATACTTATTTGTCTTGCGTTGGGTGCATTGGAAGATGCGCTTGATTTAGTTGGGGAGTTTTTACAATACAACGATAATACGGTTGAACGTGGTTTATTCTATCAAGCGGTTCATGCGGTACTCGAAGTTACGCTAGATGACGAATTAGAATTAGAGGATTTTATCACTAACTTTAATCGTATGTTTGGCGAAGATCACATGACTAATGTTGTTGGGTCAGTGTTTGGTGAAATCAGATTCTTTGGTTTGACTAAAACAAGTATGAAGCTTGAAGGTTTAGATAAACATTTAAGACTGATTGAAAGTTATAAAAAACTTCATCAAGCACGAAGCTTAAAATAACGTAAGTTAACTATAAATTTATTTAAATTACTTAAATTTTGCTGCCTACATTTAACCGTTATTTGTAGGCAAAAATAACGTTGCATGGAAGCAATGTTTTAATATCAAGCATAATACCTTTTCTTGTTTTATTCTAAGAGCATTTTTTTATTTGTATCGTTTACTTAATTCATAAACTAAGCATAAATAATTTTCGACGTGTATAAAGCTGATTGAGTTTTGGTAAATTAATGCTAAACTCATCTGACCAGATGAAACTAACACAGGAAATCTATCATGGCGCAAGACACCACAGCTAAGTCTACTCAAGCTAAACCTACTAAAGTTATGGCGCTATATAAAAGGGTAACCCGTTTACCAATGGGGAAGAAGTTATTCTCCATGATGGTTGCTCGCATGGCACCTTATTTTAGTACCATCAACCCTTTGATTACTGAGCTAAGACCTAACTATTGCGAATGCTTTATCAAAAAACGCAATAAAGTTCATAATCATATAAAAACGGTACACGTTATTGCTATTTGTAATGGTTTGGAAATGGCGATGGGTGTTATGGCTGAAGCTTCCATTCCTAAAAATTTACGATGGATCCCTAAAGGTATGTCACTAGATTATACGGCCAAGGCTGGATCAGATATACGTTGTGTCGCGCAAGTAGAGCCTGAGCAATGGCAAGTAGGTGATCTTCTTGTACCTGTTACCGCTTACGACTGTAATGAGGTTGTAGTCGTACAAGGTCATATAAAACTTTGGATTTCTGAGAAGTAAAAAATGTAAAGTAGCGCATTACCGCTAATGACCAACAGTTAATTACTACTAGCTGCTTACCCATAAAACATAACGAAAACGAGTTTTTTTGATTACAGAATAAGAAAGTTATAGATTTGAAATAACATGCTGATATATCATGTTATTTCAAAAGTTTTATTCTGGTGTGCAATACGCTTAATCGTTTGTAGTACAACCAATTATAATATCCACACTACCTTTACTGTTTTTCTATTTCAATTTATTCATTTGAATAGGCGAGGCATGAGGTTTATTTAAGGAAGTATAATGGACTCACTACTCGTTATTATTACAATTTCATTAGCACTCGCAAGTGTATTAAATATAATATTAACTCGGTTTTCTATCTCCCATATTATTGGTTATATCATTACAGGTACAATCGTAAGTTTTATTTTTGATTTCAACGGTAGTGAAGACCTACAATCACTCGATTTAATTGGTGAATTTGGAATTGTCTTTCTGATGTTTACGATTGGTTTAGAAATGTCTTATTCTAAACTTCATAAAATGAAACATCTTATATTCTATAATGGTTTCATGCAGGTAGCTTGCAGCTCTCTTATTATTTTTGCTTTAGCACATTATGTTTTTTCACTTGATACTATTTCATCTGTCATTATTTCCCTTTCTTTTAGTTTATCGTCAACGGCCATCGTATTACCGTATCTAAAAAAGTCTAAAGATATCGTTACTCCCTACGGTGAAAAGTCTGTAGCCATTTTAGTTTTTCAAGATTTAGCCGTTATTCCTATTTTATTATTGATGAGCTTTTTAGCAAATAATGAAATGTCGATGACAGATATTCTTTTGAAAACGTTTCTTTATGCGACGGCTATCATCGTTTTTATGTTTACTTTAGGTAAAAAAATAATTGAGTGGTTATTGCATTTTTCTTCCACAGCGAAAATGGAAGAGTTGTTTTTAAGCTCCGTTTTTACCATTGTTATTGGTGCTTCGTTATTGGCGCATGAGTTGGGTTTTACTTATTCTTTAGGTGCTTTTATTGCAGGAATGATTATTGCTGAAACTAACTTTCATATTAAAGTTGAGTCGGATATTTCTTCGTATAAGGATTTATTGTTAGGGGCCTTTTTCTTCTCTATTGGTACGAAAATAGATATTTTTTATTTTGCCAGCAACTTATATCTAGTGCTAGGTATACTCTTATTGGTGATGATTATTAAAGCCGTTCTTATCTATTTTATTATTAGAAAAAGTGCCAATAAAAGTGATGCCATAAAATCTGCATTGGCTTTATGTCAAATAGGTGAGTTCTCTTTCGCAATTTTTGCCTTGGCTGTACACCAGAATATTTTAGATAGTGAACTGGGGAGTTTTCTTATATTGATTACCGTGTTATCTATGCTGGTAACACCTTTCATGATCAATAATATCTACAAAATAGCATCTCTGTTTGTGGTTGAGTTTTTTGAAGCAGATAAAATTGCACCGGTAAATGTGCGCAATCATACGATTGTTTGTGGTTTTGCTACCTTAGGTAGAATTGTTGCAAAAGAATTAGCGAAGAAAGAGATTGATTTTTTGATCATCTCTGACAATTTACAACATGTTTTATTGGCTAGAAAACGAGGATACAATGCTTACTTTGGTCATCTCGATAAGCGAGTAGTGCTTGAGTCACTTAAAGTAGAGCTATCTAAAAGCATTATAGTGACTGTACATACACTAAAAGGAAAGCAGTTAATTTGTGAAGCAGTATTGGAATATTGTCCAGAAGCTAATTTGATTGTTCAAGTAAATACACTTGAGGAAAAAGTGGTTTTATCTGAACTAGACATAAAATCATTTGTGCACGCTCATCATGAAACCGCTGTTTTGTTAGTAAAAGAAAGTTTAGTTTAGATTTAGTTCAGCTTAGCTTTATTAGATTTAGTTTAATCTAAACCTAAACATCAAAAAGCAATATTTCTTTATTGTTTTTTGATGTTTCGTTTGACCCTGTAACAATATCTGTGTAAGTACCATTTTTAAATATAGTCTGAAATACGGTCTTCGAATTCAATCATAAAACGATTCAAGGCCGATTTCCAATTCCTTATTGGCATAGTCCATTTTTTCGATGCTTGAGTAATGGCTAAGTAAATAACTTTCTTAGCTGAGTCATCGTTGGGAAATACCTTTCTGTTTTTAACCGCTTTGCGTATAACGCTGTTTAACGATTCTATCGCATTCGTTGTGTATATAGCCTTGCGGATATCATTCGGGTAAATGAATAAGGTATTGAGATTATCCCAATGACGTCGCCAGGAAGCTGATATGCTTGGGTATTTATCGTCCCAGCGTGCTGAGAATGCATCTAATGCCTTCAATGCTTGCTCTTCGTTTATGGCTTGGTAAATCGTTTTTAGGTCTTTGGTTACCGCTTTATAATCATTATAAGGCACAAATTTCAGCGAATTCCTTACCATATGTACAATACATAACTGTATTTGAGTATTTTCAAAGGCGGTATTAATGGCATCAGGAAAGCCTTTTAAACCATCAACACAGGCAATAAGGATATCTTGAACGCCTCGGTTTTTGAGCTCGGTCAACACATTAAGCCAGAATTTAGCCCCTTCATTTTCAGAGAACCACATACCCAGTAAGTCCTTTTGCCCTGTGACATCAACGCCTAGCGCTAAATAAACCGCTTTGTTGATAACCTTATTATCTTCTCTGATTTTTAGACGGATACAGTCCATATAAACGATAGGATAAACAGGCTCTAACGGCCTTGTTTGCCATTCATCGACTTTTTCAATACCGCGTTGGTCACACGAGAAATTAAGGTGGGAGAGACTTCTGCGCCATAGAATTCATCAAACGAGTCGACGATATCGCGCGTCGTCATACCTTTGCCGTAAAGGTATAAAATCTTGTCGTCCATAGAGGTGAATCGTGTTTGATTTTTCTTTACGAGGAGCGGCTCGAAGCTACCATCACGGTCACGTGGTGTATTTAGCTCAAACTCTCCGTCCTCGGTTTTAACTTTTTTAGCGCTAAACCCGTTACGGTTGTTGGGCGTACTCGTTTTTTCATGTTTAGCGTAACCAAGGTGGTCGTCTAATTCGGCATTTAGTGCCGCTTCAACAGTAACCTTGGTTAGCATAGCTCTGAATTTATCTAAATCTTCGCCTGTTTTAATACTTT
Organism: Colwellia sp. 20A7; assembly: GCF_009832865.1. Classification (NCBI taxonomy): domain Bacteria; kingdom Pseudomonadati; phylum Pseudomonadota; class Gammaproteobacteria; order Alteromonadales; family Colwelliaceae; genus Colwellia; species Colwellia sp. 20A7. The sequence continues at coordinate 2,039,582 of NZ_CP047130.1, forward strand.
TTGCGGCTTCTTTTGCAAAAGCTTCAAGTTCTTTATGGTTCATGTGTTTTACCTTTCTTTGATACCACTAGGGTAACTGATGAAAAGTACTTACACAAAATCTGTTACAGGCTCGTTCGTTTTATTGGTCATACGTACCGTCAATGCTAAAGCTCTGCTCTCTGCATTCTAAACTCTGCTCTCTACACTATATTCTCTATTCCCTACAATCTATTTTCAACTCTCAAGTTAAAATTCAAAACTAAGTTAGCTTAAAGTTAGAATACAATTATTGATGATTGAACTGCAGATAAGTATTAATCATATATACGTCTTCGATATTAATGAGTTCCTCTTGTATACGTTGTTAAAAATAGACGCTCTCCAATGATGTCTTAATATTTTAATACGATCACATCATGAAGTTTGGTTTACCAATTTTCTTGGTTTTTATTGTTTGTTTTTATTATTGGTTGACAATTTGGTAATGCGCTGTGATTATAGTTGTCAGTGTTTTAATTAAAATCAACCTTCTTTAGGAGCTTGGTTTTATATTTATAACTACAAAAAAATTAAAATAATTTGTACGGGGATAACTATAATGAAAACCAAATTGTTAATAGCAATGACGAGTGCTTTAGCACTAAGTGCATGTAAAAGTGATTATGAACTACCATCAAGCGGTAACTCTTTAGGTAGTGTTGCGCTTTCTGGCGATGCTATTATCGGTTCAACATTATCAGCTGATATTACAGAAGGTAATGGTTTTGAATCGGGTAATGTCACCTATACTTGGCTGCTTGATGGCGTTGCCATTAGCGGTGCTTCATCAAGTTCTTATACTGTTTTGTCTACTGATGAAGGCGCCAAGATTTCATTAAACGTAAGTTATGTTGATAATGATGGCTATAGCGAAATAGCCACCTCATCATTAACTGATACCATAGAATTTCCAGCAGTACCGAGTGAAGGAAGTGTCGAGATCGCGGGTGATGCTTATATAGGCTTTGAATTAACAGCAGAAATAATTGATGACAACGGCTCTGGTGATACGTCAATTGACTATACATGGTTAGCTGACGGTGTTGTCATTGCTGAGGCAAATGAAGCAACTTATATGTTAACAGCTGCTGATGAAGGAAAAACCATTTCTGTTACAGTAAGTTACCTAGATAACGATGGTTTTGAGGAAGCTTCTACTTCGTATCCAACAGCCGCTATTACAGAAAAACCTGCTGATATTATTACCTCTAAAGTTGCCTCAATCACTGATACTATGGACGATGATGCAGGAGAGTTAAGGTATAAACATAGCTCAGCTATTGAAGAAGGTAAACTTACTGTTTCATTTGCAAAAGATGAAGTCTTGACCGCAGATGGCAGTGCTAAAGAAGCGTATATTGCTTTATATGGCAATTCAACTTCAACCGCTGCAGCCATAGTTGATTTAAGAATAGGTAACGGCACTTATACTATACGTAATAGTGATATTGCTGTTACATCAACATTCACACCAGGTGAATGGATTGACGTTGAAATGACTTGGGATGCCTCAAGCGCAAGTGAAAGCGTAGCACCGTTAGTGACTATTTCTATTAATGGTAGTGCAGTGACCACTGAAGCATTTAATTCTGTTTCTGAAGATCTTGCGTCAGTAATGGATGGTGCTAAAACGGTAGTATTTAAATTAGGTGATACTGGTTCTGTGGTAACAGGCGCTTATTTAGTTGATGATTTCACACTTTATTCTGATATTTCAGGTACAACAGTTGCTTATTCAGATGATTTTGAAGGTTATGAAGTCAATAGTTCATTAGATACTGATAATACTGAATCACCTTATGACTCAAGTACCGCTGATGCATTTGTGGTTGAAGTTATTAGAGCTGGTACTAGTACACCAACAGAGCCTGAAGCTCCATCTACCACACGTGGTAAGTTTGCATCAATTACTGATACTATGACCGACGATGCTGGCGAATTACGATTTAAAGGGGCAATGTTAGCGGCGGGTAAATTAACAGCATCATTTAATAAAGCTGAAGGTGATGAAAAAGATGCTTATATTGGCTTGTATGGTAACTCAACCAGTGTTGCTGATGCGGTTATTGACTTAAGAATTAAAAACGGTGTTTTTGAAATTCGCAATAACGAAACGATTCTTAGCGCAGTAACCTTTAAAACTGATGAATGGCATGATATTGAAATAACATGGGATTCATCAAGCACTACCGAAGTTACATCATTGAATCTTTCTATTGATGGCGAAGCGTTTGGCCCGTTCTTATCAGCAACAACTGAAACGTTGGACTTAACTACTGACGGTGTATCAACTGTTGTCTTCAAGTTAGGTGATAATGGTGGTGTAGCATCAACGGCTTTTTTAGTTGATGATATTAAGCTTTATTCTGATGTAGAAGCTACAATCGAGGTTTTCTCTGATGACTTTGAAGGTTACTCAGTCGGTGATTCATTAGCCGCAGATAATTCAGCGTCACCTTATAACTCGAACTCAGCTGAAGTTGTTGTTGGGCAGTAATTAACTTGTAGAATAGCTAGCCAATAATTACACATAAAAAAAATAGCGCTAATTATAGCGCTATTTTTTTGTCTATTTTTTTTGTCTATTATTTAGTGCAAAGGCTATGTTTAGTGAGTTAAGTAAACTAAATTAAGTAGCCATAGTTAGGTCGGCATAGTCAAGTAAGCATAGTTTAATAGACCATGCTGATTACCTAATTAGTACAATCTAACATTAAATTATTGCTTTAGTTTGATGTCTTATATGGCATTATTGAATTTAGACTACCCTTCATTATTCAGTGGCAATATTAATGAAAAAACACTGCCTTTATTTAGTTCGCTAGTGACACTAACAGTACCTTTATGTGCTAAAGCAATATGTTTTACAATAGACAAACCTAAGCCTGTCCCACCTAATTGTCGACTACGTGCTTTATCCACACGATAGAATCGTTCAAAGAGTCTTGATAAATGCTCTTCAGGAATCCCACTGCCTTGGTCAGCAATGTTTATTTTAATATCACTCTTTTCTTTAATAACCGTAATGTTTATTTCACTATTGCCATTACTGTATTTAATGGCGTTGTTTAACAGGTTAATAATCGCTTGTTCTATTAATGACGAATTATGGTTAAAGGTTATATCCTCTGCGTTATGCAATATGATTTTTATATTTCTTTTCAGAGCTTTGTCTTTACAAAGGAAAATAGCATTGCTTATCGCTAAGGTTACCGATTCATCAACAAAGTCTATTTCATCAACCTCTGTTTCTTTTTCTATTTTAGATAACGTAAGCAAATTTTCTATAATCCCTTCTAAACGAATAGAGTGGGTATGTATAACACCAATGAAATAACAGCGTTTTTCTTGATCTAATTCTGGAAATTCTATTAAGGTTTCAGAAAGACCTTGAATAGCCGTAAGTGGTGTTCTAAGTTCGTGCGATACATTAGCTACAAATTCTTTTCTTTGTAATTCAAATTCTTTTAATTTTGTTATGTCGTTAAATACAACAAGAGTGCCGCACTTGTTTTTGTGTATATCAAGTAGCGGGGCTGATTGAGCAAAAAGTACTTGCTCATGTGCATTTTCATTATGAATTATAATTTCTTGGCCAACTGGAGAGCTCTGTTGTAGCGAAAAGACAATAAGATTATATAATTCACTGTTGTCTATTGTGCTTTTTAACTTACTCCCTTCTATATTTTTTTCTCTTATTTTTAAAATATTATAGGCAGCCTGGTTAATACTGATGATTTTTTCATTACTATCAACAGCAAGAACGCCTTCTACCATACTAGAAAATACCGCCTCTTGTTCGTTCCTTTGGTTCAATATCGTTTCAATACGCTGATTTAACTCAATAGCAATTTCATTAAATGCTTGGCCTAATTGTTCAGATTCAAGAGAGTCATTTGAGCCTAATTGTACGCGGCTAGAAAAATCACCTTTAGCTAACCGTTGTGCTTGAATTTTTATCATTTCAAGCGGTCTTACTAAAGATTTTGACATCCACCAACTAGCAAAAACAGTAATTACTGTGAGAATAATAAACCCAATAGATATTTTATAATAAATTATCCATAGGGCATTTTGTAATGTATCTAAAGGTGTTGAGGTTCTGATAAAGCCAATAAGATTGCCTTGCTCAATAATTGGCATGGCAAAATTCATGGCATCTGTAGATATCGTATCACTGTACCTTATCGCCAGTCCTTTACCGCTTATAAGCGCTTGTTCTATTTCTGGACGGTCTATGTGGTTGTCCATTATTTTCGGTGATTTTTTGTTATCACCAAGTACTAATCCAGAAGGCAAAACAATCGTTATTCTGGTGAATGAATCGTCACCTAATTGTTGGGCTTTATTTTGAATCTCTTGGTAGCGTTTAGATTGAATAAGTCGAGAGAATTCAGGTGCTAATATTTTTGCTCTAATTTCTAAATCTAAGGCTCGCTCTTGATAATAAAACGATTTAAATGACCAAAGCGCAATCATTACAATAGCGAGTAATGAGATAAATGAGATGCTTAAAAAAGAGGGATATAATTTCCAAAAAAGAGTTTTGCGTTTTATTGTCATTGTATATTCGTTAGTGGTTATTTGTTGTGATTACTATTAATGTCTAAAAAATGAAATATTACATTCATTAGTAGCGTTGGCGTGTATGAACATTATCAATAAAAGAAAACTAAAGAAAGAGCGTTTAGTTTACTGTTCAAGTTGTAAAGTGACTAGCGTGACAGATGCTAAATTTCAACAATGTGTTATTTTTAGCTTTTTCATGAACAATGTTTTTTCAATATAAACCAAGATGTTAACTATTATACTCATTATGTCGCTAAATATAGAACTATTTAAAATATTTGAAGCAACTATAGTTGTTAATATTAATTAACTAGAAATAGGCTGTTTCTACATTAAGCGCAAAATTAAATTAAAATATCAAGCGATAGCGGTAAAGGGCTAAATAAAATTTATTAATAATGAATACATTAGTGGTGTTATATTGCGTAAAACACAGTCTATACTTAGACTAAATAATTAATAAACCGAAGTATATACTTGATCCAGAAGGCATTATAAAGTATTTATAATGAATAAAATTAATATTAGATGTATAACTTGTAGAGTCTTTAACGTAGACGCTGTCTAATTTAATCAACTTAACTTAATCAACTTGGTATTGCCCATTGAATATTCCTGACCTACCTAATTACCATGCATTAGCTATCTTATTGATTACAGTACTTGCGTTATATCTATTTCGTCGAGACAGTATTCCTCTAGAAACATCATCATTAGCTGTTATTGCCATTTTATGTGTGATGTTCTCAGTGTTTCCTTTTTATATTGATGGTGAGCATTTTGAACCAAGCACTTTGTTTTTTGGCTTTGGTCATGAAGCGTTGGTGACTGTTTGTGCATTGATGATTATTGGGCATGGTATTGTGCGAACAGGGGCCTTAGAGCCCATTGGTCGGCACTTAGCTAAACTGTGGAAGATTAGCCCGGCACTGTCCTTATTATTGACACTTGTTCTTGCTGGAGTGTTAAGTGCATTTATCAATAACACACCCGTTGTTGTTTTATTATTACCTATTTTGATCAGTGTTTCATTGCGTAACAAAACGGATGCTTCCCCAATGTTACTACCTATGGGCTTAGCAACATTGGTGGGAGGCATGGCTACTACTATAGGCACGTCAACAAACTTGTTGGTGGTTAGTATTGCTAAAAATATGGGGTCAGTTGAATTCGGATTGTTTGATTTTGTTCAACCAGCACTTATTGCGTCTTTAGTAGCTGTTATATATTTGTGGTTAATTGCACCTAAATTACTCCCAAGTCGCACACCGTTAATGCCCGACACGTCGCCACGATTATTTAGCGCATACCTTAATATTAATGAAGAAAGTAATGTGAACGAGAAAACCATTGCTGAAATAATTGCGATAACTGATGGGCAACTTAAAATAGAAAGTATTCAACGAGGGAAGGATAATCGTAATATTATTCCTTTACCAGACACTATACTTAAGGTTGGCGATAGGTTAAAAGTTCATGATTACCCCGATCGTTTAAAGGAGTTTGAGACGGTATTAGGTGCAACTTTATTCTCTGGATTGCATAAAGTTTCTGACGAACACCCATTAAAAGCCGATGAACAAACCTTAGCCGAAATTGTGATCATTGCTGGCTCAGGTATTGAAGGGAAAACATTACAACAAGCGCACTTTATTCAAAAGTATGCTATTTCAGTGGTTGCTTTACATCGTGCTGGTAAAGCCATGGAAATAGGGCGCAGTAGTATTGGTGATACCAAACTTAAAATTGGTGATGTATTACTAGTACAAGGTAAAACAGAACAAATACATTTGTTAAAATCTAAAAAAGGCTTTTTAACTATTGATGGCGCAGAAGCATTACCTCAAACCAGTAAAGCGCCAATTGCGTTAGGGACATTACTAGCGGTTGTTGCATCTTCAGCGCTTGGCCTGTTACCGATTGAAATTAGTTCGATCGTCGGTGTGTTAATACTGTTAATTACTAAATGTTTAAATTGGGAGGAAGCTGCATCAGCTTTGAGCACTCAGGTTATTTTAATTGTTGCCGCTTCACTCGCTTTAGGCTCAGCAATGATGATAACGGGAGGCGCTGAATACATCGCACAGGTTTTTGTTGCTTTATCATTTGGACTACCGCCGGGTGGTGTTATTGCGGCATTGATGTTGCTATTAGCCATTTTAACAAATATTGTATCAAACAATGCTGCGGCAGTTATTGGTACCCCCATTGCTATCTCAGTTGCTAGCCAACTTAGCCTGCCGGCAGAGCCTTTTATATTAGCCGTTTTATTTGGTGCTAATTTAAGTTATGCAACTCCGATGGCGTATAAAACTAATTTATTGGTGATGAATGCCGGCGGTTATCAGTTCTCTGACTTTATGCGTGTTGGTATTCCGTTGATTTTACTTATGTGGGTAACGCTTTCGTTCTTATTAAGCTTTCTTTATTTGTAATTAATATCTAATAAGAGGAATAGGTTAGTAGGAAGATAGTTTAATAGCTTACTAGAGCAATCGCTTTTTGAAATCAGAAAACGTAGATATTTACTCTAATATCTACGTTTTTTTATGCATCATAATTTGCATATGCGAAAAATCATATATATAATTATTGTTATGTATTCTGAGTGTAAGATTTAATATGAACAAAAGTAAACGCAGCGTACTTTTTCTGTGTACAGGTAATTCAGCGAGATCACAAATGGCAGAAGTATTGCTTAAGCATAAAGCAGCTGATCAATTTGATGTGTTCAGTGCCGGTACACAGCCTGAAAAAGTCGATTTACGCGCAATAGCAGCATTAAAAAAATTTGGTCTTGATGCACCGCAATTAATGTCTAAAGAAATTGAGACGTTTACAGGCCAAGCGTTTGATTTTGTTATTACCCTTTGTGATAAAGCCAGCAGTGAATGTCGGGATTTTCCTGATGCTAAACAGCAATATGCTTGGGATTTTCCTGATCCTAAAAACCGTTTAGGCAACGCACCATTTACAGCGACTTTAAATGAGTTAAATAGTCGTTTGTCTATGTTTCTTGCAATGGAAGGGGGAAATGCTCAAGCAAAGATGAGTAACAGCAATGAATCTAGTGTAATACAAGAAAAAACGCTGTTGTTAACACCAATTGATTTTTATAAAAATATGACAGATGAGATCAGAATGAAGGTCTTAATGTTATCCCATTATCATGGCGAATTGTGTGTCTGTGAAATAATGGAAGCTTTAGCGGAAGACAGTCAACCTAAGGTTTCCCGTAATTTAGCCGTATTAAGAAAATCTAATATTCTTAGCGCGCGAAAGCATGGCCAGTGGGTGTTTTATCGTATTAACCCGCAACTTCCGCAATGGGCAAAAGCGGTTATAGCAGAGACAACAGAAAATAATACCCCCCTTTTTAGTGATGCTAACCTGCGTTTAACTAAAATGAAAAGTCGACCTAATAAAGCTACTTTTTGTAAATAAAACTGTTTGAAGTAAAAATTAAATTTAAGGATATATTTTAATGGGTATTTTTGAGCGTTATTTATCACTTTGGGTAGGTATCAGCATGGCTTTAGGTGTGCTGTTAGGTTTATGGCAACCTGATATTTTTCAAGTTATTGCTAACGCTGAAATAGCACATGTTAATATTGTGGTCGCTGTATTTATTTGGGTGATGATTTATCCAATGATGGTACAAATTGATTTTTCAGCAATAAAAGATGTAGGTAAAAATCCGAAAGGTTTAGTGTTAACCGTAGTCATTAATTGGTTGATTAAACCCTTTACTATGGCAGGTTTAGGTTGGCTGTTTTTTAATGGTTTATTTGTTGATCTAGTCGATCCTGAATCAGCACAAGAATATATTGCAGGTATGATTTTACTTGGTGTTGCGCCATGTACAGCGATGGTTTTTATTTGGTCGCAATTAACTAAAGGTGATCCAAACTATACCTTAGTTCAAGTATCCGTGAATGATGTCATTATGATCTTCGCTTTTGCTCCTATATCGGCATTATTACTTGGGGTGAGTGACATTCAAGTACCCTGGGAAACCTTATTTATTTCAGTGGCTCTTTACGTGCTATTACCGTTAGTTGCAGGGGTGTTAACTCGAAAAACATTAAATAATCGTGAGAAATCGCTGACACATCTTCTATCAACCATGAAGCCTTGGTCAGTAATCGGGTTACTCGCTACCGTAATATTATTATTTGGGTTTCAAGCCAATACTATTATTAATGAGCCTGAAACTATTGGTTTAATCGCTATTCCATTAATGATCCAAACTTACGGTATTTTCATTATTGCTTATATCGCTGCTATATGGATGAAACTGCCTCAAAATATTGCGGCTCCAGCTTGTTTAATTGGTACTTCAAATTTTTTTTAATTAGCTGTTGCGGTAGCCATTTCGCTGTTTGGTTTACATTCAGGTGCTGCTCTTGCAACCGTCGTTGGTGTTTTGGTGGAAGTGCCAGTAATGCTCTCCTTAGTTTACATTATTAATCGGACACAACATTGGTTCAAATAAAACAAGCATAGCTTTATGTTTAACTCTTGGTGGCACTATATTTTTTATATTACTTTAAGGAAAAATAATGACAATTAAAATAGGTATTAACGGCTTTGGTCGTATGGGACGTTTATCAATGCGTGCAGCATTTGATTGGGATGATGTTGAAATTGTACACATCAATGATCCTGCTGCTAATGCGCATACCCTAGCACATTTAATGACGTTTGATTCTGTTCATGGGCGCTGGCGTTATGAGGCAACAAGTGAAGTAACACCCGATGGTGAATTTATGCTTATTAACGGCAAAGCTATCGCTTGTACACAAAATAAAATGACACAAGACACTGATTGGTCAAAATGCGATGTCGTGATTGAAGCATCAGGAAAAATAAAAACCAAGGCTCTTTTACAAGGTTATCTCGATCAAGGTGTTAAACGTGTGGTCGTTACTGCACCGGTTAAAGAAGAGGGCATTTTAAATATAGTTATGGGCGTAAATGACAACTTATATAACAAAGATATACATTCTATTGTTACTGCAGCTTCATGTACCACTAACTGCATTGCACCCGTGGTGAAAGTTATTCATGAAAAAATTGGCATTAAACACGGTTCAATAACGACTATTCATGATATTACCAATACACAAACTATTATTGATGCGCCGCACAAAGATTTACGCCGTGCACGCTCATGTGGTACTAGCTTAATTCCAACAACAACAGGGTCAGCAACCGCAATAACGCATATTTTTCCTGAGCTGAAAGGGAAGCTAAATGGCCATGCGATTCGCGTACCGTTAACCAATGCATCAATTACCGACTGTGTGTTTGAGTTAGAACAAAGTACGACGGTTGAAGAAGTGAATCAATTACTTAAAGAGGCCGCTGAAAACGAACTAACAGGAATTATGGGCTATGAAGAACGTCCTCTCGTATCTGTAGATTATAAAACTGATCCACGCTCAAGCATTATTGATGCGTTATCAACCATGGTAGTTAATGGTACTCAAGTTAAATTATATGTTTGGTATGACAATGAATGGGGCTATGCCAATAGAACGGCTGAATTAGCGCGTATGGTTGGCTTAGCTGATTTAAGCTAGTGCATTATTAGTAAGGAATAGTCATTCATGGGGCTTTTATCAGTAAACTCGTTATCACCACAAATTAAACAATATTTGATGATAACGGGTAATTATTGGGCATTTACTTTAACTGATGGTGCACTACGTATGCTAGTTGTGCTGTACTTTCATCAGTTAGGTTATAGCCCATTAACTATTGCTATGTTGTTTTTGTTTTATGAAATATTTGGCGTAATTACTAATTTAGTAGGAGGGTGGCTAGGTGCACGTTTTGGCTTAAATAAAACCATGAATATTGGTTTAGCGATGCAAATAGTTGCGTTGATTATGTTAACTGCCTCCACAGAAGTGCTCACCATTAGTTATGTGATGGTGGCGCAAGCACTTTCTGGTGTAGCGAAAGATCTTAATAAAATGAGCGCTAAAAGTGCGATTAAGTTGTTAGTACCTGAAAATTCGGAAAGTAAATTATATCAATGGGTTGCTATTCTTACAGGCTCTAAAAACACTTTAAAAGGCGTTGGCTTCTTTTTGGGTGGCATACTGCTTACTACGTTAGGATTTACTGGTGCTATTATCGTTATGGCGAGTTTATTAATACTGGTGTGGATAGTGAGTTTACTGTTTTTAAAAGACGATTTAGGAAAAGCCAAAAATAAACCTAAATTTACCGAGGTACTTTCAAAGAGTACAGCCATTAATCGTTTATCTGCTGCGCGGATGTTTTTATTTGGTGCGAGAGATGTCTGGTTTGTGGTCGCGCTACCTGTTTATCTTTCCGTAACCTTCCAATGGGACCATTGGTGGGTTAGTGGTTTTATGGCATCTTGGGTTATTGGTTATGGTATTGTTCAATCGTTCGCCCCTTACTTCACTGGAAAAAACCAAGGTAGAGTACCAACAGGACAGTCAGCCTGTTTATGGGCAGGAATGCTGAGTTTACTTCCTATAGTAATAGCTGTTGCATTATATTTTGACTTTTATATTCAGTATTCAATCATAATCGGTTTATTGGTATTTGGTATAGTGTTTGCGATTAATTCATCGTTACATAGTTACCTTATTGTAAGCTATGCTAATAAAGATGCGGTGTCACTTGATGTGGGCTTTTATTATATGGCCAATGCCATGGGTAGGTTAATCGGCACTGTATTGTCTGGCTGGGTTTATCAAGCACAAGGTTTAATTGCCTGTTTAGCCATTTCGACATTATTTGTGATCTTGGCTGCACTTATCTCAAGTAAACTGCCAAATAAAACTGAAGTGACAATCTAAAGGGTACTTTACCTAAGCTCGCTTTTTTATATAAAAAAAGGCCCAAACTATGCTAGTTTAGGCCCAAAAGGTCGGCTCAAAGGGGTTTGAGCCGTGCGCTATATGAGTTTATATACGTTACTAAATATTTTAATCATAAAGTCCAGACCCTGTCTGCTGCGAGCATATACTTTATTTCAGAGAGAGGAAGTAAAATATTTATGTATGTAAACTGCTATAGTGCTTGAATAAGTGTAGTGCAAGGTTTGAGTTATGCGAATTATTTTTAATAATAATACTAAATTGATTAAATGATTACTCACTTAGCCATAATTCAAAGGCTGATACTCTACCTCTAAACCTAAACCTAAACCTAAACCTAAACCTAAACTTATACTTATACTCTCCCTCTCACTTTAGCTCAAGAGTTAATTTGTTGTTTGTATCAGCCCCATACTTTCGTCAGCAAAACCAACACCTGCTTCAGTATAAAAGTTAAATACTTTATCAATGCCTAGTTCTTCTAACTGAGATCGTTCATCATCATAGCGAGCAATGGCAGCTATTTTCCCTTGATAACCTGCAGATTTTAACTGATTCGTTATATTCACACTATCTATTACATTCGGTAAGGCAAGTAGTACGAGCTTTAAATTAGACAAGTTAACTTTTTCCCAGAAGAATGCGTCTTCTGCATCACCACAGTAGACTTGTGCGCCTTGCTCTGAGAGCAATTTAACTTTTTCAGGCTCTGCATCTAGTCCCCAAGCAAGCTTATTGTCATGTTCACAAATGGCACGATAAGCCCCCATACCAACGCGACCCATTCCTATAATAACAATAGGTGCATCTTGAGGCTGACAGAAACTATCTTCAGCTAAATATTCATTGCGTTCAAATTTATGGAAGAACTCTTTATGTTTACTAAAAAAGTTATGAGCATGAGGATAGAGAATATTAGTAATAACAAAGGACATGGACACAGCTAAAGCTAAAATAACTAACCACACACTACTTAGCCACTCATTAGAAACGCTGATTGCAGCGACAATTAAACCAAACTCACTAAAATTACTTAATGCTAACGCAGATAAATATGATGTTCGACAACGTATTTTTAGTAGGCATAATAGACCAAAAAATAAAATGAATTTCAATGGAATAATTAAAACCAGCATTGCTGCTAACCCTAACATCTCTAAAGTAGGTATGGCGCTAAAACCGATAGATAAAAAGAAACCGATCAGAAACATATCTTTAAAGCTTAAGAGCGACTTATTTATTTCTGTGGCTTTAAGGTGTGAAGAAAGAAATATCCCCACTAACAAAGCGCCTAAATCACCTTTAATATTAACTAATTCAAATAACTCATAACTACCAAGCGCAATAAAGAAGCCTGTTAAAGGGAGTAGTTCTCCATGGCCAACATGATCTACAATTTTATTGATTACAGGTTTGATAATAAACAGTAGCAGTAATGCTAATGCCCAAACTGTTGGGGTTTTTCCGGTGGCAATAACTAAAAAAGCAACAGCGACAATATCTTGAATTACCAATATACCGACCGCTAATTTACCATGGCGAGTTCGCATTTCACCATTTTCTTCAAGTAGCTTAATCACGCATACCGTACTACTAAAACTTAAAGCGAAGACAATCAGTGTGGCGGTTAATACATCTAACTTAGAGAAGTAGCCAATAGCTGAAATAGTAAACAGTTTTATAATAATAACCGTGAGCACTATCCAAAGCAGGGTATGAAGCGAGCTAGCTAGCCAAATTTCATTTTTAAATAAACTTCTAACGTTAAGCTTTAAGCCAATGGTGAATAGCATTAAAGTAATACCTAAATTACTTAAAATGGTTAGGCTTTCATCTGCCTGATAGCCCATAAAGTTTAAAATAAAGCCCGCTAAAAGGTAGCCTATTGAAGGAGGGAAAGAAAAAGTTTTTGCTGCTAAACCACAAATAAAAGCAAAAAGAATCCAGATAAAGTCCATATTTAGCTCAAGTTAAGTTGTTATGCCATTAAATGATATTATTATAATAGCATAGCTATAAGAGGTTACTGATTGATATTAATCAATATTTATTATCACGTTACGTTATATTAGTATAGTAAATATTGCCTAGCTATCCAGCGATTCTAAGCTTTGCAGCCATTTATTGATTTCTACATACATAAAATCTTTAATTATAGGTTGTGCTTGAGCGTTTGGGTGTAAATTGTCGTTTTGCATTAATTCAGGTTCGACAGCAATTTGGCTCATAAAATAAGGCATTAAGTAAGCGTTTGTTGCTTTGGCGACCTTATCGTAACTATCAGTAAACATTTTAGTGTACCTAGCACCTAAATTGGGTGGAATTTGAATTTCCATTAGTGCTACTTGAGCACCTTGCGCTTGGCTTTTAGTCACAAGCTCGGTTAAATGCTTCTGTAGGATTTTTATAGGAAAACCTCTAATTCCGTCATTGCCACCTAGCTCTATTAATACGTGGCTTGGTTGGTGTGTTTCTAGCCATGTGTCTATTTTGAGTAGAGCATTGTCAGTGGTTTGTCCGCTAATAGCTGTGTTAATGATGATGATATCATTATCTTTTTTATTATATTTATTTTGTAACAAATGAACCCAAGCTTCTTCTTGCTCTAGTCCATAACCTGCGCTTAAGCTGTCACCAATAAGTAATATTTTGTCTTTAGCGATGGTTGTAAATGACAAACATGTTAGCATTATAACAACAGCGGAATTTAGGAAAAAACGAGTCATGCCAGTACCTTCTCAATTAAATGTTATCCAAGTCTCAGAATTAAGTAAACATGTTAGCACGCTTGAAGGAAGCCTCACTATCCTTAACGATATTAATTTTTCTGTCAGACAAGGGGAATCTGTCGCGATAGTTGGCGCTTCTGGCTCAGGTAAATCTACTCTATTGAGTTTGTTAGCCGGATTAGATGTAGCAAGTGAAGGTGAAATTTATTTAGATGGTGATGCCTTAAGCAAGCTTAATGAAGAAGCCAGGGCGAGAGTTAGAGCAGAAAAAGTAGGTTTTGTTTTTCAATCGTTTATGTTGGTACAAAGTTTAACTGCACTTGAAAATGTTATGCTGCCTGCCGAGCTAGCTGGCGATCATAATGCTAAAAAAGAAGCCTTATCGCTTTTAGAAAAAGTAGGGTTGTCTCATCGCTTAGAGCATTATCCATCTCAATTATCAGGAGGCGAGCAACAACGTGTTGCTATTGCTCGAGCCTTTGTCGGATCGCCCAAAATACTTTTTGCTGATGAACCTTCAGCCAACCTAGATAGTAAAAATGGGCATTTAATTGAAAAGTTATTATTTGATTTGAATAAACAAAATGGCACTACCTTAGTGTTAGTGACTCATGATGAACAATTAGCTAAACAATGTCAGCGAATTATTCATATTGAAGGAGGACAGCTTGAGAAAATTAGCGAAGGGGTAATTGCTAATGTGGGTTAAGTTAGCGTTTAAATTATTTGCTCGGGAATTTCGTCGTGGCGAACTAACAATTATATTTGCTGCTATTGCATTGGCGGTGTTAACTGTTTTTAGTTTATCGTCAATCACTGAACGTATTAGTTTAAACATAGAGCAAAAAAGTAGTGACTTTATTGCCGCAGATAGACGTCTGTCGAGTAACCATGCCTTTGATCCTGAAATACTGAATAAAGCCAATCAACAGGGACTTGAGACGGCGCAACTTTTATTTTTTGATTCTATGTTGTTTGCCAATGATGAATTAGTGTTAGGGTCGGTTAAGGCAACTTCGCAGTCTTATCCTCTGAAAGGAAAAATCACGATTAAAGATACTTTAGTTGGGGAATCCTATGAAGTTGATACTGGGCCAAAAGTCGGTGATGTTTGGCTGAGTGAAGGCTTATTTTATCCGCTTAATGTTAACGTGGGTGATAAAGTTGAGTTAGGGGCCGGTATCTTTGTTATTACCAAGGTATTAGTGAATGAACCTGATGCACCCTTTTTTTCCTTATCTGGGAATAAAAGGGTCTTACTAAATTATGAAGATATTCCCGTTACAAAAGCTGTACAAGCGGGGAGCCGGGTTTTTCATCGTTTACTGTTTGCTGGCGAAGAACAAAAGCTATCAGATTATTATACGTGGTTGAAGCCACAGCTTAAAAGTAATCAGAGCTGGGAAGGAATAAAAGATCGACAATCACCTTTGGGTAATAACCTAGATCGCGCCGAAAGCTTCTTATTGCTGGCTGGGTTGTTTGGCATTATGTTGGCGGCAGTTGCTATGGCGGTTTCTGCCAAGCGATATTGCGAACGACAATATGATCCTGTTGCTATGATGAAAACATTAGGTGGTAGCCGCACAACAATTCGCAATATCTTTTTACTTCACCTTAGTTTAGTTACTATTTTTTCTATTATGGCAGGGTTAGCGATAGGTTTTATTTTACAAAATATTGGCGCGAGTTATCTAGCCAATTTTATGGGAACCGAGTTACCTCAATCAGGCTTTAGACCTTGGTTTTTATCAATATTCATTGGTGTCGTTTGCGCATTAATGTTTTCACTTAAACCGTTATTAGACTTATTTGATATTCCACCGCTGCGAGTATTACGTCGTAATTTAGGCGATACGTTAGCATTAAGCCGTATTCATGTTACCCTGTCACTGCTTACTATTTTTGCATTAATGTGGTTATTCAGTGGTGCACTTGTTACCACTTTAGTTTTATTTGGTTCGACGTTATTAATTATTGTTATTCTATTTGCGGTATCGCGCTTATTTTTCGCAGCAGGGCGTAGTTTAGGATTAAGGCCTGGCTCTAGTTGGTCACTGGCAATCGCTACACTACAAAAACGAGCGAATGCCAATGCAATTCAATTAATTAGTTTTGCCCTCGCTATTCAATTGATGTTGTTTTTAGTCGTATTAAAAAATGACATGATTGCTGATTGGCAAATGCAAGTACCTGAAGATGCGCCAAATATGTTCATCATCAATATTGCAGAAGAAGAAATAGACCCTATAACACAGTTTTTTAATGATAAAGGTATTGGTCATGAAGCTTTTTACCCCGTATTTAAAGGTCGTGTTGATGCAGTAAATGGTGAAGAGTTTGCACGACGTGTTTCAAAGCAAGAAGGTGAAGAGAAAGATGAAGATGCTAGAAATGGTTCAAGGCGTGAGCCCAACCTAACTTGGTTAGATGATTTACCTGAAGGCAATGAAATAACTGAGGGGGAGTGGTTTAATACTAACAATAGCGATGTATTAGAGGTATCAGTATTTGAAGGCTGGAAAGATGATCTTGATATTGTGCTTGGTGATACATTAACTATTTTAGTGAATGAACAAAAATTTGAAGTAAAAGTTACTAGTTTTAGAAGTGTTAATTGGGGAAATAT
The DNA here is from genome assembly GCF_009832865.1 of Colwellia sp. 20A7. Taxonomy (NCBI): domain Bacteria; kingdom Pseudomonadati; phylum Pseudomonadota; class Gammaproteobacteria; order Alteromonadales; family Colwelliaceae; genus Colwellia; species Colwellia sp. 20A7. The sequence continues at coordinate 2,056,393 of NZ_CP047130.1, forward strand.
AAAACCTAACTTCTTTATGATTTTAAGTCCTAATATGGCAGGGAACGTACCGGTTAGCTATTTTAGTGCGGCAAAATTAGAAGAGAGACACACCAAGGATGTTAGCCTTTTATTACAACGATACCCCACTATTAATATGATTGATGTTAAATCACGTATGGAGCAAGCACAGGCTATTATTTCGCAAGTAACACTCGCGATAAGTTTTGTATTATCAATTGTATTGATTAGTGGTGCGTTAGTACTGGTATCACAAGTACAAGCAAGTTTGTCTGAACGTTTACAAGAAGTGGTTATATTACGGACTCTAGGTGCAAAAGGACGCTTGATTAAACTTGCCACACTTTATGAATTTTTATTACTTGGTGCAATTGCTGGTTTAGTTGCTGCTATGGTGAGTGATATTACTTTGCTTATTATTCAACAGCAGCTTTTTGATCTTGAAGGGCGATTACATCCTTATATATGGATACTTGGCCCGACAAGTGGTGCTCTGTTTGTTGGTAGCATAGGTTATCTTATGGTTGCCCAGACAATGCGTCAAAATACACAAGGTTTATTAAGGAAACTGAGTTAATCAAATATTGATAGCGGCTTCCTCTAAACTAGTGAAAGTGATTAATTTCAGGTATATTGACTCTTATTAAAAAATAAGAGTTTATTTTCATGGTTTTATCGGCTAAAAACAGCTCAATGGTTAAAGGGTTTGTTACTGTTGCTGCTATCTTTATTATTTTTGCAGGGGTAAAAACAGCAGCAAATATATTAGTACCTTTTTTATTATCTTTATTTATTGCCATTATTTGCAACCCTCTTGTTGTTAAAGCTAGTCAGTTTAAGATACCTAAAGCAGTGTCGGTTATTATTGTTATCGGTATCTTTGTTACTATTGCACTATCGTTAGCAGGTTTAGTGGGTAAGTCGCTAAATGAATTATCAGAGCTCATTCCTCAATATCGGCTACAATTTCAAGAACAATTCACCTGGTTAACCGCTTTTCTATCTCGTTATAACATTCAAATATCTTCTTCTATCTTATTAGAATACTTTGATCCCGCTGCTGCCATGGGCATGGCTGCAAATATGCTGAGCGGTTTTGGCTCGGTGATGGCTAATTTATTGTTAATCGTACTTACTGTTGTTTTTATGCTTTTTGAAGCCTCTTCGTTCCCGGTTAAATTACATTTTGCACTTGATGATCCTGAGATGCGTATAAAACAGATCGAGCGATTTTTAGCATCGGTGAATCATTATATCGCCATTAAAACGATGGTCAGTATTGCCACGGGTATGGTTGTCTCACTTATGCTTTGGGCTTTTGGTTTAGATTTTTATCTTCTGTGGGGAGTATTTGCCTTCTTACTGAATTATATTCCAAATATAGGCTCTATTATTGCAGCTGTTCCAGCTGTGACGTTGGCTACGTTACAGCTGGGTATTGGGGAAGCAGGTTTTATTGGATTAGGTTATGTTGCTATTAATATGGTGATGGGCAATATGATAGAGCCTAGATATTTAGGAAAAGGTTTAGGTTTATCAACGTTAGTGGTTTTCTTGTCATTAATCTTTTGGGGATGGTTATTAGGAACTGTTGGTATGTTACTGAGTGTACCGTTAACTATGATTCTAAAAATAGGTTTAGAGAGCACGCCTGAAGGTCGCTGGTTAGCTGTTTTACTCAGTGATGAAGACAGTGTTTTACTAGAAATGGAACAGATTCAAAACAATAAAGATTAATACGTTGTAAGCGTCCGCTGAATAGCAGATAACATCAATGTTATCAAATCATTATGCTGCTTCTGTTGATGACGAAATAAGTTTAATAAAGGCAGGGGGATTCAAGCAGATGAAACCTTGTTTAATGTGATTAAAGAAGATAAAGTTAAAAGTTACATATGGTTGTCTTGTACAGATAGTGGGAGGTGGATTATTAAAAACGCCCGCGAAAATAGGAAGTTGTCAGGAGTCCACCCTCCGTAAATTTATTGAAGCGCAAACAACTCAACTTAAAATTAAAACGAGCAAAGCAGACTTAAGCGGAGAATAGAAATCTAGTATTGTAAATAATGAGTAATATAAACTTCAGATGTAGCTTAGTTGGTGCTTACGAACAATTGGTAAGTATGTTTGTTAGAAAAATACTAGATTACATTCTGTTGGAAAAATCTCGATTATTGAATATTTTGTGAAAAGCTAGGTTTGGATGATAATTTATTTGAAAAATCGTTATTTACTTTGGATGTATAAAACTATTTAGCGGGGAGGGAAATCAAATAGTGATACTTCTTAATTGTGCCGTTATATTTGTTTGAGTATTACCAAAAAATAACGAAGTAAAAAATAAAACAGAGATGAGCAAATGTTGAGCCCATCTCTATAAATATTTACTAATGGTTTACCACCCAAAGTTCAATTTCTAGATCAGGATAGTGACCAGAAAGATGAAGAGCAATACCACCACTCGCCTGTAGCTTTAACCAATGGTTATTTTGTTTGTCTAATTGGAAATAATGATATCCAGAATGATAAGGTACTTGTCTTGGCGCTACCGGTAGCGCAATAATACCAATCCCTGGCAGTTGATTATTAACCAACTCTCGGATACTTTCCACTGAGCCTATTTTAATTTGTGCAGGTAAACGCTTACGTACTTCTTCGTTAGGTAAAGCTGCTTTGACCGCAATGATAAAGTCAGCGTGATCCAAAGAATTTTTATCATGTATTGGAGAAAAGTAAATACCATATTGGCTTTTTTCTAATACAAGCTGAATTGCTGTTTGTTCTAATACGCTACTTAAGCTCTGTGTGATACTCGCCATAATATTGCTAAAGACATAGCAGAGGTTGTCATGCTGATACTTAGGAAATTCAGGTGCGCGTTTAGTTGCCGAGCTAAACGTTGCTAATTCACCCGAAAAGCTAATAATAGAACGATATAGCGCTTCAGGATGAATACCAGACATAGCATTGTAATGCTCAAATAAAGGTTGGTATTTGTTAAGAAGTTGTAGCATTAAAAAGTCAGATATTGAGCTAGAAGAGCCCTGTGCTTGACATAATCTTGCGGCTATCGCATCTGCACGTTGATTTATCATGCCTTTTATTTCGCGAGTAACCTTTATTAACCCTTGAATATTATCGATAGATAAACAAGGGGGTATAAACTTTTTATCTAATGAGATAACGCCTTCCTCAGACACCTCAACTACTCTGGCTATAGCTATTGAAACATATCCAGAGCGATCTTCACTTTGTAGTTTAAATTGGCAATGTAATTTGCCTATTTGTAGTACTTCTGTTGCTTCTGAGCCTATAGATGTATCAATAATATTATGATCATGATAATGATAGCGGGTAATTAAAGTGCTATCTCCATTTGAAATATTTAATCCCGTACTTTTATTAATAGGTAATACAAGATAGATCAATTGGTCCAAAGTACCTGTAGGTATACTGATTGCTTCGGGCAGCAAGCCTTGCTCGGGCAATACTGCTAATGTATTGTCTTGAAAAAGACACTCAACACTGTTTAGCCGAAATTGGCCTAATGAAAGCATGCTGTTATCAATATCAAGGTCAAATATCCCCCAAGAAAGTGGACTGACTTTGGCATTGATTTTTGATTGTTGAAATTGTAGATAGCGTTCTTGTTGCTGCATATGCTGCGGTCGCAAGAACATACCTTCTGTCCATGCTACTGGGCTAAAATCACTCATAAAGTACTTCTTTATTTGGTTTTACTTATTACTAATATAAATGGCTAGTTTTTCAATATTCATAGTGAAAGTATCATAACCTGTCGGTGATACTTCAATAACCGAGCGCCAACGAGAACTATCAATATCTCGATAGGCAACGACAAAGCCAACATAACGGGTATTTTTGTTTAATACCATTTTATATTCTTTTAGCTCATCTGGCTGTAGTTCTAACTCGTCTTTTTTTAATAAATCAGGTCCTAAAATATCTTCAGGTGATTCATATAAGGTAAAGAAGTCCTGGTTATCAAAAATAGTGCGAGAAGATAATTCAAAAACTTTTATGACGACAGGCGATGCTCTGCCATTCATATCGGGGTTGATATCTGCTGAAGCGTTAAAGTTAACATCCGTCGATGGCGGAATAATAGCATTTATAGTCGAACAACTTGTGATGAACAACACACTCATTGAAACGACAAGCGCCATATATATATTTTTTAAAGTCATTTTTACCTTCTAATAATTATAATGATTTGATTTTCTTATCATATGCTTTAACGAAGTCATCTGATAACACTGAGCTGCCATTAGCAGTTATTTCATTTACCATTTCTTTATGCAAACTTTGATATGTTTTCCAGTAACGCAACTGTTTTTGTCCTGGAACAACTTGATCAAAGATAGAGTCCTTCAAATCTTTTTTCTCTATCTCTAAAGGTGCTAGTTGTTTAAATATACCTTCAATAGCGCCTAATGTTCCAGCAGTAAGGGCAATATCATGCTTTTTAGTATCATTAAATGCTTCTGTGATCGCTTGTGTTGACGGTAAAAAACTTGAGCTTCTTTTTAAGAATAAATTTTGAAAAACATCATCAATGGTTGCCGAAAATTTTAATGGGTTGTTTTCTTGCTGTTGAAATGTTGTTTGATTAATTCTAAATTCACTTTTCAATGCTGAGCGCGCTCTTAATGATTCAACTAAGCCCATTAGCATTAACTGCATGCTTTGGCCCATTTCATAAAGTAATTTATCATTTAACTGTTCAGGTTTAATCGATTCAGATACACCTAAACCTTTAATAAAAGCATCAAAAGAACTGTTTTCTAAAGGGCGGGCCGTTGTGATTCGCTGCTTTTCATCGTTTGTTGAAATTCTTTGTACTATTTTAGCTGATAGAGGGGCAACGGGTTCAGGAATCGTTGGTGAAATTGTCGCTTGTACAGGGATCGTTGGTACTGGTTGTTTCTCAACAATCGGCTTTTTTACGATGTTAGCGTTAATAAACTCATTATCCCATTCTTCTGGAATAGCCTGTGGTACGTCAAAATGGTCATGCAAATCATTATTAACAGCAGGCATATTAGGTGAGCTTTTTATGGCATTGGCTTGCTCACCAAACAAACTACTTGGGGATATACCTTGAACAGGTGAATTAATTTCAGCTTTGTTGTTAATCTCTGCTGTCGCTTGCGAAGGTATTGGGGAACTTTGCATTGAAGCGTTCGGTGTACTGGTATTAGCTAAAGGTGTACTAGTATCTTTAAGGGAAACAGATACTTCATAATCACCAAAGGTAAGTAAATCGTTGTCGCACAACCTATGTGTATTTGATTTACCTAAAGCCTCTACAGATCGATTGATATATAAACCATTGGTTGATAAATCATGTATATAAAAACCGTCAGTACGTTTTTCTACCCGAGCGTGACACCCTGAAACAACTTTTTCTGGATCTGGCAAATGCCAATCATTACTCTCAGAACGACCTAAAGTAAGTGTATTGCTAATACTTATGGTAGAATTTTGTTCAGGGGAAAGTCTGTGATAGCTAACGATGTCAAAAATCAGTTCCATGTCCTTTTTATGCCTTATGCAGTTAATACGCATTATTTCATTTGCGTATCATTAAAAATAACTAGTTAAATTGAAATTAGTATAAAATATTTGGAGTAAACTTAATTAATCACAGAATATAGTTCATTGCCTCTTTTGATTAATTGTCTGGCTGTTTTAAATCTTTTTTTCTCTAAATATAAATTACCATAATCAAGGTACGATCCTGCCATTGTTTTCTTTATTGCAGTTAAAGGAGAGAAGTCGTCTGGTATTTGTGTTTCTAATTCAGTAATTTTCTCATCAATTTTTATTAACTCTTTTGGGTTATCGATAAGTGATAAATCATCGTTGAATTGATCAAATGTTGACGCATAAAATACCTCGGCTGCTTCATATGGGTAACTTGCTGATTTTCCGTCATTTACTTCCGCATTATATTTTGCTAATTGTGCAACCGATGACTTCATCGTTCTTCCAAAGTCTAATAGCGGTTTTGCGTCACTATAATACGTAAATGCTAATTCACCCACTGAAATTAGTTGTGTAATTCTATCTACATTATGTTCGGTCAACGCTAAAGTGAAGGTATCACTATATATTTTAAATACTTCATCTTCTGGCTGAAATTTAAATTCTGGATCAACGAAGTTTAAATCGGTGATGATTTTTTCAATACTATTATCATCTGCTTCATTATATCGTCCTTGGAGCAGCAGTAAGTGTAAACGTTCAGACAGCGCGTCAATAATTGCTATACGGCTACTACTTGCTTCCATTTGTAATTGATTTAATCGTACAGAATCAGGAAAAACAGATAGCGCATTCGCTATAATTAGGTCAACTTGATCATAATCTTTGTATGTCCCCGTTGAGTCTTTAGCAACATTAAGTATACGCTTTTCAGCTATATTGATAATTGATTGTCTATGCTCTCTAAGTAATCCTTGTTTTAAAAGCCTTTGCTCTGCAGGTATATCCTCTAATTGAGCCAATAAATCGGTTGTGGATAAGTTTTTAAGTCCGTTTAGTTTTTTCTGTTCATCATCGTTCAATGTGATGAGGCTATTCAAGTTGTTAATTTCTTTTTCTTGTGTTTGATATACTTGAAAAGCACTTGCAGCAATGACAATCGCAGCAACTACCGACAACGCTTTAGGCCAAACGTTACGAGAGAAATCATTAATTATTTTTTGAATAGAATCACAACGTTGTTCTTTATGTATGGCTAAGCCTTTTTTTAAGCTAGGCCATAATAATAAATTTAAATGTTTAGGTTTTTTTAACGGTGTTTTTTGTAAATCGACTTTATTTGCTGCTACTCGTTGGTATGGGTGTTTACATGAGAGCAATTCATAAACAATACAAGAAAAGGAAAAAATATCATCAGCAGCACAAGGCGATTGCCCCTGTAGTTGTTCAAAACTTGCATACGCCGGAGTAAATCCTGTGAGTGGCGATGATTGGTCATTATCTTGTATTGCGTATTTATCAAAGTTTAATTGGACCGCACTTGCTACACCAAAATCAAAAATCTTAATATTACCTTGTCTGGTTAGTATAATGTTTGAGGGTTTTAAATCAGTATGAACAATACCCATTTTATGTGCATACGTGAGTGCTTCGCCAATTTGTTGAATTAAATTATTAGCGCCTTTGAAAGGTAAACCCATCGGTTTAGAGCGCTTAATGACTTGATCAAGCGTTTCACCGTCTAACCATTCCATAACAATAAAATGAAAGTTATCGTGGGAGTCTACATCATAAACTCGAATTATATTTGGGTGTGAGAGTTGTTGTGTTTTTCTTGCTTCTTTAATTAATATTTGTTTTGCTTCTGGAATTGACGAATATTGTTGAAGCAGCACTTTAATTGCAACATAAGGTTCATTAATCCCCGCTGTTTCTAAATGTAAATCTTTAGCTCTGTAAATATCACTCATTCCACCCGAGCCAATCAGTGACTCTATAAGATATCGACCTTTTAAAGACTTTCCTATTAAATTTATAGGCGTAGAAGTCTTTTGTGGAGATACACCAGCGATGAGTGTTTTATCATCGCTAATAGGGGCATTTGAGTGAGTATTTTCCATAATTTACAACTAATCCTTTAAAAACATTGGTAGGGATAAAATTTACCTAATAAATCGCAGCAATATTTTGCTACTTAAATGAAAATAATTCAATAAGAAATACTCTTTGTTTCTAAATTATAAGGAGATACTTGATTCTGATACTATTTTTTGTTTTTCTATCTATCCATTACTGTATTTTTTTAGGTTGTTCTAGGGAACAAAATACCGCTGAAGTAGGGGCCGGTAGCGTTTTGTTTATTTATTTTTTTAAGATCAATTTTTATGACTAATCACCATAGTGACAGAAATTTTGAATTTACTTAATTGTAACTAAACTTTAACAGCGGGTAGTATCAGGGGTAACAAGGCTTGAATCAGTCACTTTTTTCTTTTATATTACTTTCGCGATGCAACACTCGTGTATTACCTCTTAAGCATTAGCTTAAAAATTAAGCATTAGCTTAAAAATAAAGGAATACCAAGGAAATCAGGGACGACTATACCAAGGAAATCAGGGACGACTATGAATTTTGCTTTCTCTCATCAAAAACGTATTCTCGTTATTGTAATACTGGCTGTTTCAGTACTTCTTTTTTTACTATCTACACAGGTAACTGCAAGTATGTTTGGTTTATTTAAAAAATACGATGTTCACTTATCACCCGAAGTTCACGGTGTTATCACTAAAGAAGGTAAACCTGTTGTGGGTCTTGAGGTTTTTCGGGGGTTGACCTACGTCGGCGACAAAGAGCTTCTTGATAAAACTGTAACAGACCAGCAAGGAGTATTTTATTTTGCAGAAAAAAACATTCGTTCTCGAAGACCTGGCTCTATGTTTCATGAGGCAAGAATTCGCCAAATTATAGATGTAGATTATCAAGGTTCTCGATACTTGTTATGGGCAACTGTTGTAACAGGCATTACACCAAATATAGCCGTATCAAGTAAGTTAACTCAATTAAATTGTGACTTGAATAATTCAGAAGAATATTACGAATTTAATAATGTTGAGCACCCCAATGACCCACATGGGGTTGAGAGTATATGTCGTTGGGAACCGGTTGAAAGTTAGTATCTTAATAATTTTATAAAAGGATTTAATACATGAATAATATCCCCCCACAACTAGTATCTCAGCTTGCTAATGTTGTATATCAAATACAAGAACCCGATAGAGCAGGAAAATATAATCTTAGAGGCAAAGAAGCGGTCTATGTAAAAAAACACTTCGATTTCAACCTATCCAATGGCCCAGTCAAAGGCGTTTCAGGTGGTTTTTTATCACATCTTTTTAATCGAACGACTGGCTTTGCTTTGCTTGGTCAAGGAAAGGGCGTATACGAAGGCGATCATGTCATTGCCGTTAGGGGGACAGCTTCGCTTCGTGATGGTATAACCGATGCTCATGTAGGGTTAACGGGATCCGCAACAGGAACTAGTGTTCATGCTGGCTTTAATAAAACTTTTTCCACTATGAGACCTGCGTTTAAAGCGTATATATCAGGCGTACAAGGTAAAGTGGGTACCGTACATTGTGTAGGCCATAGTTTAGGAGGCGCACTAGCAGGCTTAACTGCTGACTGGTTGAAAAGTGAATATGATATGCGCGTTAATTTATATACGTTTGGTTCACCACGTATTGGGCTAAGTAGCTTCTCAACCCAAACGACCGCACGCATTGATAATATTTATCGTTGTACTCATGGTGCAGACCCAGTACCTAATGTCCCTCTATGGCCATTCGTTCATGCCCCTTACAATGGCTCAGAATACCGATTGAATAGCGGTCAAGGATTCACCCCAAGTGCTCATAAAATGGGTGCAAATGGTAATCCCGGTTATGTTAATTCAGCTAGAGGGAATGATTGGGGAGCATTACAAAAACGCTCAGATACCTTTTTAAATACACCAGTTCGCCTTGATTATGAACAACGCAATCAAGCGTCTTATAGTGCTTATTGGGCTGATAAAATAAGTGCCGCGCTTATTACGGTATTAAAAGACGCGGGATATTATCAAGCCATTTTGGCTCAAGCATCAATTGGCTCTGCTTTAACTTTTTATGATTTAGTTTCGCGAACGTTAGCGAAAGTAGCTCAAGCATCTGTTAAATATGCTAAACAAGTGTCTGGTTTATTGGGCCATATGTTGGTCTTTGCTGGGCAAGCTTATTATAAATTAGCAGAACTTACTTATGATGTTATCAAATGGGTTTTTGACAAAACATTGGGCGTTTTATATCGCTCTGTAAAAGAAGCAATTAATAGTGCTATGTAGTTGCCATGTAATGATTATTCATTTTATTTAAATAAAATAAACAATTCATGTTAATTATCAGCAGTAATAAAAACACTTGGTAAAAAGTGTTTTTTTATTTGACTGTATTTTTTTTATTTAACGGTACTTAAGTTATTAATATCTCAATTGCAAAGTAGAAAATAAAATACATAAAAAACAATAAATATAGCAATATTTATATCTAGTAGGCGTTAAACCATGATTATCTGTTCTTTTGTTGGCTTTACTAAGCCATAAAGGATGGTTTCAGTAACCTGTGCTAGATAAAATTTAATTGTTAAATTAAGGATCGATATTACCGTGAACGATAAAACAGTGGTTAAACCTAGGCCAGGCCGTGGCGCAGGCTCGTTTAATAAATCAGATAGCCAACTTGCAGAGAATGACGGTAAAACTATTGTGCATGAAGAAAAAGTGGGTAACCGCGCATATAATACCATTCTTACTATGACTAATAACCCATTAGTCGACAATGCAGGCGCATTACTTTCAACAGGGATTAAATTAAGAAATACCCAACAACACGATGATGTTAATACGTTAAGGTTGCAATGCATTGATTTAATTAAAAATTATGAACATACACTGAGAGCCGCCAATGTCTCTGCCGAAGATATTCAGTCAGCTCGCTATTGTTTATGTAGTTTTATGGATGAAATTATTTTGAACTCATCTTGGGGGGGCGATAGTGTATGGGCTTCTGAAAGTCTGTTGTCAACTTTTCACAGTGAAACCTTTGGGGGTGAGTATTTTTATACCTTACTTGAAAGCGCTTTACAGTATCCCGCCGAGAAAAATAACTTACTTGAACTTATGTATCTTTGCTTAACGTTGGGGTTTGTTGGAAAAATGAAAGTAGAGGCACAAGGTGAACAGAAGCTCGAAGATTTAAGAGATAAAGCTTATCACAGCGTTCAATCTTTTAAAGGAGACTTACTGCGAGAATTATCACCTGGTTGGCGAGATAAAGTTATTCACAATACTGAATTTCAACAACCCTTTCCTTTATGGGTCATTGGTGCTTTATTTGGTGTATTATTACTCTTTATTTATATGTCTTTCAGCTATAACATCAATAGTTATTCCTCTAGCGTATACAAAGAATTAGTCTCTTTAGTGCCATGGCACGACGATGATAAAGCACAAATTCAAAATATGAGTAGGGATGAAGCCTTAAAATTGCAACAATTACTACAAACAGAAATAGATAAAAATCTACTTGAAGTTGAGCAGTTATCTGACCGAATAAGAATTCGTATTGGTGCAGGCGCTTTATTTGCTTCTGGTAGTACAAAACCTCGAGCAGACTTTGAAGCTATTTTAGCAAAAATTGCTAGAACACTTGAAAGTACACAAGGAAAAATATTAATCACAGGTCATACGGATGACGAACCTATTTTTACTACAAAATACCCCTCTAATTGGCACTTATCACTAGCGCGAGCAACATCAATAGGTAACTTTTTGGCTAATAATGCATCGTTAAAAGGACGTTTGTGGCCAGAGGGAATAGGCGAATCACAACCAAGAGTTGATAATAGTAATGAGTATAACCGCTCATTAAATCGTCGCATTGAAATAGACTTGTTGTTTTAGTTGTTCACAGGGAATTGTTATGTCATTTAAAGAAAGCTTTAAGAAAATCATTACTAAATTAAAATCTAAAACTGTGATCACTATTGTAGGATTTATCTGCTTGGCATTACTAATATGGTTTGGCGGACCATTGATTGCTATTGCGGGCTATGAACCACTCATTAGTATATCTGCTCGTATAATTCTTTTATTAATTATTATCATTATTTGGGGGGCCATTAAATTCGCTAGTAAAGTACAAGACAAAAAACAAAGTGAAGAAATGGTTAATAACCTTATAAATGGTGAAGAAGGCAATAACGGCAGTTCAACTGACGAAACGGTGAAGAGCGAAATAGACGTTTTACATAAAAAAATGGTGCAAGCATTAGATATTTTAAAAACGACTAAATTTGCTAATAGTAAAAGTATATATGAATTGCCTTGGTATATTATGATTGGTCCTCCAGGATCAGGTAAAACTACGGCTATTCAGCAATCAGGTCTAGAATATCCATTAAAAGAAAAAATGGGTATAGATATGATTCAAGGCGTTGGTGGTACACGTCATTGTGATTGGTGGTTTACTAATAAAGCCGTTTTAATTGATACAGCAGGAAGATATACAACACAAGATAGTCATGCGAAACAAGATTCACGAGCTTGGCAGGGGTTTCTCGGTTTACTTAAGAAATTTAGACCATTACGACCTATTAATGGGGTCATTATTAGTATGGGAATGTCTGAGTTATTAAATCAAACGAAAACAGAAAGAAATTTACATGCCCGTGCAATAAAACAGCGTCTACAAGAGTTACAAAATCAACTAGGCATGACTTTTCCTGTTTATGTATTGTTTTCTAAGTCTGATTTGATCGCAGGGTTTAATGAATTTTTTGATGATTTCGCACAAGAAGATTGTGAACAAATTTGGGGAGTAACTTTTCCGCTTACGACTGATAATGAACAAGAAAGTATTGTTAGTACTTTTAATAAAGAATTTCATGCTTTATTGAGTAATTTAAATGCACGTATTAATGCTAGGTTAAAAAATGAAAGGGATCTTGACCGTCGTGCAGCCATATACGAATTTCCAAAACAATTGCGTTTATTGCAAGGTGCAGCAGATGACTTTTTAAAAGAAATATTTTCCCCAAATGCTTATGAAGAAGCCCCTTTATTACGCGGAGTTTATTTAACGAGTGCAACACAAGAAGGAACACCGATTGATCACCTTTCTGCAACGTTAGCTGCAGGTGGTAAAGCACAAGTAAAAGCGAGTGAAGTAAAACATCAACGCAGCTATTTTATAAAGCGTTTGCTTGAAGATGTTATTTTTCCAGAAAAAAACTTGGCATCGGTTAACCGACAACACGACAAACAAAATATGTTCTTAAGGCGTGCTACTGTTGCGATTGCGTCAGTGATTACTATTTTCTTTACTTACGGGTGGTGGTCTAGCTACGCTTGGAATACCGAACTTGTTGATCACACAAAAGATGCTGTTATTGAATACCAAGAAATAACTGATGGCGGTTTAACGGCACAATCTGAAATTATCACGTTAACTAAAGGCTTATCAACACTGAGAAATTTTCCTGTTGGTTATGCTAATGAAGAAAGTGAAGATGCTCACACGTTAGGTTTATATCAAGGTAATAAATTAAAACAACCCGCCAGTGCGGCTTACGAAAGAGCACTTGATGCTTATTTATTACCTTATTTAGCTAAAGCACTAACAAAGGAAATGTTAGAAAATTCAACCCATTTAAATTATGTATATGAAACACTTAAAACTTACTTAATGTTATTTAACCCTGAATATTTTGAAGAAGAAGATATCAAAATTTGGTTCTCTGCGTATTTTGATAGAAATATATCTGGGAAAATAAATGCGCCTATTAGAAGTGAACTCAATCAGCATTTGGCTACATTACTTTCGAAAGGTACGCGAGGCAGTGAATATAATGAAGAGGCGGTATTAGAAGCAAGACAAACACTGACCATGCTACCGTTAGTTGAGCGAGCTTATCAACGTTTAAAAAGTGACTTTGTTGACAGCAGTATTCCAGATTTTAAATTAATTGATATATTAAGTATTGATAGCCTACAAGGTTTTGCATTCCAAAGTGAACGAAACTTTGATGAAGGCATTCCTGGCCTTTATACCTATAATGGTTTTCATGGTATTTTTACCATCGAAAAAAATAGAATTATAAAACGATTAATCGAAGATAGCTGGGTTTATGGAGATGACTTAAATACCCTAGACGACGCGACTAAATCACAAATAACCTCTCAATTAGAACAAAAATATATACGCGATTATATTTTTTATTGGGAAGATTTTTTAAGCGATTTAACCGTTAAACCAATCAACACTTTGAGTGAAGGTGCTGAAGTTACACGTGCATTATCTAGTCCTGATGCGCCGATTAAAAGCATTATTGCCGCGGCTCAAAAAAATGTACAATTAACCAAACTGCCCATGTCTAAAAATGGGAAAGCCGCAGCAGAAATAGCTAAAAACACAACGGATGTATTATTTGCCTCGAAAAAATCAAGAATTAGCCGTTTATTACCTGATGAGCCTTTAGAGTTAGATATTGATTTACCTGGTAAAGAAGTCGAGTTAGCCTTTACTGATCTCCTTGCAGTTGATATTAAAGCGTTAGATGAAATACAAGGAACGTTAAGATTAATTAATCGTGGTATGAGTAAGACAAGTGGCACTTCACAAGAAAAATCAGTGTATATGAATCAACGTTTAGAGAGTGACTTTTCTTCTTTAAGTGCTGACCTACAAAAACAAATATCTGATATGCCTTTTCCTGTCGTTGATTGGCTTTCACCTATCGCTAAACGTACTAAAGGGTTTGCACAAACCAATCAAAATCAACGTTTAAATGGGATTTGGAAGTCTCAAGTATTAGCTGAGTACCGTCGAGCAATCAAAGGGCGTTATCCATTTAAACGCAGTTCAACAAGAGACGTTAGAATAAAAGATTTTAGTCGCTTTTTTGCATACGGTGGAACGCTAGATAAATTTTGGAATAAATATTTAGCTCAGCACGTTGATACCAGCAAATCTACTTGGCACTTTACTAAAAACATTGGTATCAGTAACAATGTTTTAACCATGTATCAACAAGCGCATACTATCAGAGAAGCTTTTTTCGAGTCAGACAACAAAACGCCTAAAGTAGATTTCAGTCTTGAGGCGCAATATCTCGATCGAAATGTAAGTCAATTCATGTTAGAAATTGATGGACAACAACTCAATTATCGCCATGGACCAACTCGAAAAGAGCAATTTGTTTGGCCTGGGATGAGCGCTAATAATGAGACTAGAATAGCCTTTACCCCACCAAATGGTGGTCGTCCACTCAATAAAAAATATACGGGTGAATGGTCGTTATTCAAGCTTTTGGATGATCTAAGTAGTGCACGCCCAGAAACTAAAAAAGATGGTTTATTAAAAATATCACTCAGCGGCTATAAAGCAGATATTAGGTTAATTGCGAACAGTGTTAATAATCCTTTTTGGATGGTGAATTTGGAGAGTTTTTCATGTCCAACAACACTGTAAACTCAATAGGTTTTTGTGGCAAAATCCCGACCAAAGGCGATTTTGTACAAAGTGAATTAAATAATGAGTTTTTAAAACATTGGAACGAGTGGTTGCAAGCAGTTATTGCTGTCAGTAAAGAACAACTAGAAGGGAGCTGGTTAGATTGTTATTTAACTAGCCCTGTTTGGCACTTTTCACTTTCTGCAGGGATTTGCTGTGATTCAGCTATTGTTGGTACTGTGATACCAAGCATTGATCAAGTTAATCGGCCTTTTCCTTTTACTCTTGCAACAGAGCATAGCAATACCGCATTGCAAGGATGGTATAAAAACACGTGGTCAGAAAAGTTTGAAAAAACGATCTTAATGGTACTTGACGATGATTTTGATTTTGATGATTGGTGTTCGGCGTTATCGAATGAAGAAGTTGAAATACAAAATATTAAAACGAAAGTAGTAACGACTGAATCCGACGACAAAATAAAAAAAGCGTGGATAATTCAAGGCGATGTTTCTCCTGAGTTGTTTGATTTACTTCATCATCAATACAGTCATCACTATGGGCGTTATAGTTTATGGTGGACGCTTGGATCATACACTGTTGAGCCTTGCTTTATTATTACCGAAGGTTTGCCACAAGTTAGTCAGTTTTCTGCAATGTTAAATGGAAAATGGCATGAAAATAGTTGGAACGTAACTAAAATATTAAAGGAATAATAATGTATCTATCAAGTCATGCACAAACACATCGAGGTACCGTTCGACAAATCAATGAAGATGCCTTCCTTGAGTTACCCCAACAAGGTCTATGGGTGGTTGCCGATGGTATGGGAGGGCATGCTGCGGGTGATGTTGCTAGTCAATTAGTCATTGATAATATTCAAGAAGCGATAGAAAATAAATTACCAGAACAAGTCAGTACTGATTTGTTAATTGAAATACTGCAAAAGTGTAATACTCAATTACAACAAATGAGTGAAAAGCAATTTTCAGGAAAAGTTGTAGGTTCAACGGTGGTTGTTTTATGGATTAAAGAAAGTGACTATTCATTTTTATGGGCTGGTGATAGTCGTGGCTACTTACTACGAAACAATATATTACAACAAATAACTAAAGATCATAGTCAAGTAAATGATATGGTTGACGAAGGTGTTTTAAAAGCAGAAGAAGCTGAAAGCCATCCATTAGCAAATGTGATTACTCGCGCTGTGGGGGTAGACGTTCATCTTGACGTTGAGGTAAAGACAGGCCCACTTTTAGTAGGGGATGTTTTTTTAATATGCAGTGATGGCTTAAATAAAGAAGTGAGTGATAGTGAAATTGAACGAGCGTTACAGTCAGGTAATATTATCGATGCAGGTATGGCACTAATGCATGCATCATTAGTGCGTAATGCTAGAGATAATGTTACTTGTATTATTGCGAAAAACAATCAACGTGAAAGCAATGTGATTAATTATGATCATGATGCTACAATTCCAGTTTTCACCTAAATTATTTATTTTTCGATTATTATTTAGTTATAGTTTTTTTACATCTAAAATAAAACGCTTATTTTTTTGTTTATTGTGGTGAAGAATATACAATTTTTTAAATAATAAAAGAAATAATTGCTATGTATTATTCACTTGTTTAGTATTGCAACTAAAATTTTACAATTGAATGTGAAGAAAAAATTCTAAAATTGAATTTAATTATTATATAACAAGGACGTTTCAATTTGTCAGCTCAAAATCTAAATATTGAAGATCTTATTCAACCTATCAATGCTGATATTGAAACGGGAACGAATCCTCGTGATGACGTTTCGCCAACGTCTATTTATTACCTCCTTAAAGATATTCGTAACACATCAAGAGCAAAAGAACGCAAAGCTTTAGTGAATGAGGAAAACCTACTTTCTATTGCAACTGATTGGCGTCCTATTCTCGAACAAGTACCTGATATATTAAAAAATCAGTGTAAAGACTTAGAATTTGTTGCTTGGTTAATTGAAGCACTTTGTCGTTTACAAGGTTTCAAAGGTTTAGCTCTCGGCTTTACATTAGCAGCTGAATTAATAGAGCGGTATTGGGACAATTTATATCCAACCCCCGATCTTGATGATCTTTCAGAACGACTAGCTCCCTTAATTGGCTTAAATGGCATTGAAAGTGAAGGTTCGTTAATACAACCAATTAAAGCCA
This sequence comes from Colwellia sp. 20A7, assembly GCF_009832865.1. Lineage (NCBI taxonomy): Bacteria > Pseudomonadati > Pseudomonadota > Gammaproteobacteria > Alteromonadales > Colwelliaceae > Colwellia > Colwellia sp. 20A7. The sequence goes on from NZ_CP047130.1 coordinate 2,073,632, forward strand.
TTATAATTATAGAAGGTCAATCAGAAGGGCCATTTTCAACTTGGCAGTACGAACAAGCACTTGACGTTGATCGTCTAGATAGTGATAAACAAGTTAAAAAGATTGAATCGGGTGCTGTTGCTTTAGAAGACGTCGATATTGCAATAAAAGAAACATCGGACAGTTTTTTTATCCAATTAAATAATGATATTGATGATTCAATTGTCGCATTTAATCGCTTGTCTAAAGTAATGGACATTGCAATGGGCGGAGAACCTCAACCTACCAGTTATATTAGCGCTGCCATACAGGCTTGCTCTGTTTGTGTCAAACAACTCGCCGAAAAAGTATTAAAAAAATCAGCGGAAGTACAGGCAGTAGAAGAAGCCGAAAACATGAATAGTGAAGTAGAAAATACTGAACCTAATCATGGTATTAATCACCAGATCACTTCAAGAGAAAAAGCAATTGAAAACTTAGATGTTATTGCTGCTTTTTTTCGTAAAACAGAACCACATTCACCCATGTCATATGCCATAGAACAAGTGATACGTTGGAGTGAATTGAGTCTACCTGAATTATTGCAAGAACTTATTCAAGATGGAGAAGCCCGTAATGGTTTTTTCAAGTTATCAGGCATTAAAACAGAAAACGACACATAACACTAAAGCGGTACTTTACTGCGTAATTTAATATTTGAAAGGAGATCTCATGAGTATACATGATAAATTAAAAAGAGTTAGAAAACCCCGCGTTCACATTACATATGACGTAGAAACCGAAGGTGCTGTTGTTAAAAAAGAATTACCTTTTGTTATTGGTATTACAGGTGATTTTTCTGGTCATAATACAAAGGATTTAAAACCATTAAAAGATCGACGTTTTGTGCAAATCGACCGCGATAATTTTGATGATGTATTAAACCGTATGAATCCTCAATTAGAGATTGCAGTTGATAATACTCTAACTGATGATGATACACAGTTGAAAGTTGCTTTAGATTTTAAATCATTAAATGATTTTGAACCTGCTTCGATTGTTAATCAGGTTGAACCGCTTAAAAAAATGATGGAAACACGTAATAAACTGCGTGATTTAATGACGAAAGTTGATAGATCTGAAGATTTAGAAAACATTTTAGAAGACGTATTAAGTAATACGGCTAGTTTAGATAAATTAGCGAAAGAATTAGATATTCAAGGAGCAAAATAATGAGTACGGAAGCTGAAGCACTGCAAGCGTCAAGCGAAGAAACAAGCTTTTCTATTTTAGATCAAGCGATTGATGCAACTAAACAAACAGAGTCTTCTCGTGCAGAAGAACTAATCAGATCGCTAACAGAAGAAGCCCTCAAAGGCACGGTACAGTGGAACAAAAACCTGACTGTTACGTTCAACCAGGCAATTCAAATAATCGATGAAACTATTTCGAAGCAGCTTGCTGCTATAATGCATAATGAAGAGTTTCAAAAATTAGAAGGCAGCTGGCGCGGGCTAAATCACACCGTACAAAACTCAGAAACGAATGCAACACTTAAAATTCGTATTATGAGTTTAAGTAAAAAAGAACTTCATAAAGATTTAAGTAAAGCCGTTGAATTTGACCAAAGTCAAACCTTTAAAAAGATATATGAGGCTGAGTTTGGCACACCAGGCGGTGAACCTTACGGATGTATTGTGGGCGATTATGAATTCAGTAACCATCCTACTGATGTAGAAACATTATCATTAATGTCAAACGTAGCTGCTGCGGGTTTCTGTCCGTTTATTTCTGCTGCTGGCTCATCGCTCTTTGGTTTTGATGACTGGACAGAGTTAAGCAAACCTCGTGATTTAGAAAAAGTATTTGAATCATTAGAATATACTAAATGGCGTTCATTTAGAGACAGTGATGACTCTCGTTTTGTTACGTTGACAATGCCAAGAGTATTAGCGAGATTACCTTACGGTGAGTCTACTCAGCCAGTAGAAGAGTTCTGCTATGAAGAGCTAGAATTAGATGAGACGCAGACTCGCTCTAAAACTGCAGAACACGACAACTATTGCTGGATGAATGCATCTTATGTAATGGCAACGAATATGGGGAAAGCATTTAGTAAATATGGCTTTTGTACTGCTATTCGTGGTGCTGAGGGCGGCGGAAAAGTTGAAGGCTTACCTGCGCATATCTTTACAAGTGACGATGGTGATCCTGATCTTAAATGCCCAACAGAAATTGGCATCACGGATAGACGAGAAGCAGAACTTAGTAAACTTGGCTTTTTACCTTTATGCCATTATAAGCATACCGATTACGCTGTGTTCTTTGGATCGCAAAGTTGTCAAAAACCACAAGTCTTTGATAGTCATGATGCAACAGCAAATGCTGCGATATCTGCACGACTGCCTTACTTAATGGCAACGTCAAGATTTGCTCATTATTTAAAAGTAATGGCGAGAGATAAAATTGGTAGTTTTATGGAAGCAGAAGATGTTGAAGCTTGGTTAAACCGTTGGATTTTATCTTTTGTAAATGCATCTGAAGGGGGCGGCCAAGAAATTCGTGCTAAATACCCATTAGCCGATGCTAAAGTAGAAGTTAAAGAAATACCAGGTCAACCAGGTGCATATAACGCTGTTGCTTGGTTACGTCCATGGTTACAAATGGAAGAGTTAACTGCTTCATTACGCCTAGTTGCAAAAATCCCAAGTATTGGTTAATTTGTTAATTTATTGAGCTGATAGGTCAAGGATATATAAGAATTATGCAGGAAGCAATTTCATTTGTGGAAAATGAGGTATTTACCAAAGAGGTAGATAGTGAAGCCACAAATCCTTCAGCTCAACAGTTACACAGCAAGCATCTAGTTGACCGTTTTTTACGCGAAACAGACATGAAAAAATCGTTAATGTTATGGCTTGAAAATTCAGGTTATAACACTGACAACATTAAGAAAATTAATATACTTTCATTGCTTCGTAAAGCAATAGCAGACATAGATAAAAAACTATCCACCCAAATAAATTGCATTATTCATCATCCTGAATTCCAAGCGCTTGAAGCCGCTTGGCGTGGTGCGTTATATTTAGTCAACCAAAAAGAAATTAACGACAAAAATCAAAAAGTAAAAATAAAGGTATTAGACTGTAGTTGGCAAACACTCAGTAAAGATATAAATAAAGCGATAGAATTCGATCAAAGCGAATTCTTTAAACTTGTTTATAATAACGAATACGATATGTCAGGGGGAGAACCTTTCGGAGTACTCATTGGAAACTATCAAATATCTCATCAAAATAGAAAAGGTACTTTGATAAACGATATTGATATTCTAAAAGAAATCACCAGAACTGCTGCAGCCGCATTTTCTCCCTTTATCACTTCAGCTCATCCCTCTTTTTTTGGGGCTGATAATTTTTCTGATTTAGCAGCACACACCGATTTCACCAATAATTTCAACCAAATTGAGTACACCAAATGGAACTCTTTACGGAGTATGGATGACGCACGCTTTTTAGGCCTTACACTACCTTACACGCTAATGAGATCACCTTATAAAAATGATGGAAGTAGAAATGAAGGCTTCCGTTTTACAGAGGTAATTAAAGATCCACAAAAAGATCACCTATGGGGGAATGCTTCTTTTGCCTTTGGTGGCGTGCTTATTCGAGCGTTTGCGGAATCTGCGTGGTTTGGCCAGATTCGAGGCATGCAACCAGGCGTAAAAAGCAAAGGATTAGTGTGTGATTTGCCAGTATGTCAATATGAAACTGACTTGTATCGAGGAAGAAGCAAGCCTTCAATTAATCTATTAATCAGCGATCGCGCTGAAAAAGCACTTTCAGATAATGGTTTTATTCCCTTATCTGCTGTACCCGGTAGTGAGCACTTAGTGTTTTATAGTAATTCATCTACTCAAAAACCAATTGAATATGATTCTGTTTCTGCAACCGTCAATGCAAAACTCTCCTGTATGTTGCAATATATTTTATGTGTTTCTCGCTTCGCTCATTATATAAAAGCAATAGGACGAGAAAAAATTGGTACTTACAGAAATGCAGACCTTTGTGAACGAGAATTGCAAAAGTGGCTGTATCAATATACAACCGCCTCTGAATCAGCGTCAGACCTAGTACGAAGTAAATATCCGCTTCAAACTGCACAAGTACAAGTAAAAGAAATAAGAGGTAAGCCAGGGCACTTTTATTCAACTATTCAGTTGCAGCCCCATTTTCAATTAGATCAAATGATCTCAAGTATAAAACTGGTGACAGAGTTAACACCTAAAAATTAACGCTAAAAAGGAATTAACATGAAAAAGATACAAGAAATGCTTCAAGAGTCTCGATTGTCTGACAGCATATCTCATTTAGAAACACAGTTACGCGATGATCCATTAAATGTTGACGCTAAAAGTAGCTTAATTGAATTACTTTGTATTAATGGTGAATTAGAACGTGCTGATAAACAACTTAATTACATGGTGCAAAAACACCCTGACTTCTTGATTGGTGCTGCAAACTTACGACAATTAATTCATGCTGAGCAAAGTAGACAAGACTTTTTAATTGGTAAATCTGTTCCTCATTTATTTACTGAGTCTGATGCACACATTGAAGCGTTTATGAAGCTTCGAGTAGAAATGAATCAAGGAAGTGCAGAAAGTATAACCCAGTGTGCTTTATCACTTGAAGAAAACAGAACCGACATTCAAGTTGAGCTAAATGGTGAAGTTGTCAATGAGTTTAGAGATTTAGACGATTCACTTGGCGGTTTTCTTGAAATATTTGGGACTGATGGAAAATATTATATCGCTCAAATAAAAGATATTGACTATATCTATTTCAAGCCAGTTAGCTCTATTATTGAACAAGTATGGCGTCGTGTTGAACTAAGCATTAAAAATGGCCCAAGTGGCGAAGCACATATACCGTTAGTGTATGCTCATAGCGGTACGGATGCTGAAAAATTAGGTAGAGAAACCGATTGGCAAGAAAAAGCGCCAGGTGTCATGGTAGGTGTTGGACAAAAGATGTGGTTTGTAAACGATCAAGCCGTGCCATTATCTGATTTTATAAAACTGTCTAAGCTAGGTTAGTACCTGTTTTTAAACAGATAAAGTCTGTTGTATTGTCCTTTTAACGTCGGGTAAATATGTCATAAAAATGAATTTAAGAGTCATTTTTAAATAAAAATTATGCTTAACATTTACTTGTTTTACCCGTAAAATAATTGAAATTAAAGGATATAAATTGTTTGATAAACGCAAGAATACTCTGAACTTGATAATTAATATCAGTAAAGCGTATTCTTTTGAGTTGCGAGTATTATGGAAGATATTATGGAAACCACGTGGGTATAAATAAACATCAATTCATTCAAGCCTCTATTTTAGATAGGCTTATAGATGACTCTCCCCAAACCCCTGATATTAAAGAGTCTAATAAAGGTCTTAATTTAAAACAATTAAGAGCCAATGTTAGGCGCGACCTCGAAAACTTACTTAATGCTAAAGTGCCTTGGTTAACTTGGCCTGAAAACTATAAAGAATTAGATAAATCTTTACTGAATTATGGTTTACACGATTTCTCTAGTATGGCTGTTGCTAGCTTAGAAGGCCGACAACGTTTATGCCAACAAGTTGCAGAAGTCATTAGACGCTTTGAACCACGCTTTATAGAGGTCGATGTTGAGGCCATTGATAGCGAACAACCCTTAGATCGTATTATGAGATTACGAATAAACGCCTTACTCTATGCTGACCCTGAACCAGAATATATTACGTTTGATTCGGAAGTAGAGCCTGTTAGTTTAGGGTTAAAAGTAGTAGAGACCTTATAATGAATGAAGATTTATTAAAATATTACAACCGAGAACTTGCTTTTATACGTCATATGGGCTCAGAGTTTGCTTCAAATTACCCTAAACTAGCAGGGCGTCTACGTTTGAGTGATGAACACGTAGAGGATCCCCATGTATCGCGACTAATTGAAGCCTTTTCGTTATTAACAGCCCAAATAAGACAAAAATTGGATGATAGTTTTCCAGAATTGACTGAAGCTTTATTAGGACAACTTTACCCTGATTATCAAGCACCTGTGCCGTCAATGACCGTGATAAAAATGGTAACTGAAAATGTTTCTACAACGGGAATTTTACTACCAAAAAACACGAAGGTAGACACACAAGTAGAAGGAATGAAAACATGTCACTTTAAAACGTGCTACGACAGTTATTTATGGCCAATTGAAGTGGCAGATGCACAGTTTCAAAATGCACCTTTTAATGCCCCAGAACCCATCTGGCATTCACGTCCAAAAGCGATAATAAAACTCGCGATAAAAGGAGAGTTTGAAGACGTATCGATGGCAACCTTAGGACTTGATAAATTGCGTTTTTTCCTAAATGGTCAAGCACATCAAACCTATTATTTATATCAATTAATATTTCAACATTGCGTTGGGCTTGCCATCGTTAAAAATGATGATTGGTCGACCGTGAAATATTTAGAAAAAAGGCACCTTAAAGCCGTTGGTTTTGATGATGAAGACCAAGTGGTACCATACAGTAAAAAAACCTTGTCAGGCTATCGTTTATTAGTTGAAAACTTTATTTTCCCTGAAAAGTTTTTATTTTTCGACATCGATGAATTAGACAATAAATGGGTAAATATTGATGATAAATTTGAAATATATATTTATTTAAAAGAAGGCTCTGAAGACTTAGAAAAGCAAGTTAACGTGAACAATTTTTTATTGGGTTGCACACCCGTTATTAATTTATTTGAACAAGAGCTAGAGCCTGTTCGCGTTGAATCATCAGAATACGAGTACAAGCTTGCACCTCGATATCTTGATGCTGAGGTTGCTGAAATAATAAATATAAAAGAAGTTATCGCCTTCGACCCGAAAGATAATAAAACCACAGTGACGCCTTTTTATGGTGAAGCTCACCCAGCATACCTTGATCAAGACCGAATGTTTTGGAATGGTCGAAGAGAAGCCTCGAATTGGGCTGGTGGTTATGCTGAATTTGGTACCGATCTTTATTTGTCACTCGTAGACCACAATTTCAATGGTTTTAACGCACAAGAAGATTATGGTTCATGGCTGCTAAGTATTAGAGCTGAATGCAGTAACCGAAACTTACCCGCCCATTTACCTTTTGGTACGGATGAACCAAAAATGTTTATTCCTGACCGAGCGGATATTATTAAAAAGGTGAAATGTTTACTTGCGCCTACATTACCCGTGAGAGCTGCATTAAATGAAGCATCTAGATGGCAACTTATTAGTCACTTATCACTAGATAGCTTTAGTGGAGAGGATGCGCTACACCAGCTAAAAGAAGTTTTAAAACTTTACGATTTTAAATGTTCGCCCGAAAATAAAACGTTAATTGAAAATATTATGGCCATTGATGTTAGCACTACAACGGCACGTGTTAATCAACGAGGTTTAGTTGGTTTTAGTACAGGTAATGATATTTTACTCACGTTTGCTCAAGATCACTATTTAGGCAGTGGTATGTTCTTTTTCTGTACGGTACTTGATCGTTTCTTTGCTCAATTTGCCGCAATTAATAGCTTTACTCGCTTAAGTGTCCAATTTAATAATAAGGATGGTATATATCATACTTGGCCAAGTAGAGCAGGAAAGGCACCATTACTATGAGTATCCAAGAACTTATAGATAGCCCTAGCGAGCATGACTTTTATAAAGCGGTGTTCGTATTACAACAACAATTAGTATCGAGTAATTCTAAACATAATAAAGTAGGGTGTGATGGTTTACCTGAAAGCGAACTGGTTAGATTTAAAGCGGATCAACATTTAGGTTTTCCAGGGCAATCTATTAGTAAAATCAATGTAAAAGATAGCAAAAATAAAGATAAAATTGCGGTAGAAATGCATGTGTCGTTTATGGGACTTACTGGTATTAGTGGTGCATTACCTCAACATTACAGTGAATTAGTGTTGGAAAGGCTTAAGTTAAAAGATACAGGGATGTGTGATTTTTATGATTTATTTAATCACCGTCTTATCTCATTATTTTATCGAGCATGGGAAAAATATAGATTTTCTGTTAATTATCAAAACAATTTAGAGGGTAAACCAGACAGCTTTACCTCCGTATTAGGTAAACTTTCTGGTGAGCAAGCGATAAAAAAATACTATGCGGGATTTTTTAATAAGAAAATCAGAACCATTGATGGATTAACGCTAATTTTAAAAGATTTCACGCAATGTGGAGTAAGTATTAAACAATTCCAAGGGCAATGGCAAAAATTGTCAACATCAGATCAAACACGTTTAGGTGGAAGAAAATCGCCAGAAGGGCAGTTTGCTGCCTTTGGGGTTGATGCCACAATAGGCAGTAAAGTCTGGGATATAAACTCAGCAATAGCAATTGTGATCAAGCCAAATGCTGACACGAAAATACATTCTTTTTTACCAGGGCAAGAAACCAGCCGTTTGTTAAAAAGCTTGATCAAAAGTTATCTTGGTATTGCTATAAAATTTAAAGTACAACTTGAAATACAAACAAGGCAAATTCCAATGGCGCAATTGTCAAATAAATCAGTGCCATTAGGGCATGGGTGTGGTTTGCTTTCGAAAAAAAATGAAGAAATTAAAGCGTGTTTGTTACCTTTATAAATTATGCTTATTCGTTATAAAAAGCTGAACACAAAGAAACTGTAAATAAATGATAAGGGACTAATAATTATGTCAGCAATGACTTTGAGTAAACTAGTAGAAAAATTAACACCAGCCTGCCGCGAGTCGCTAGAATCTGCTGCAAGTATATGTCACAGCAGAAGTCAGTTTACGGTTGAAATAGAACACTGGTTACTTGCTTTATTAGAAAAAGAGTCTGATGATTTACGATTAATTATGGCAAGTTTTTCTGTAGAACGTGCGACATTAATTCAGGAGTTACAACAAGGATTAGAAAAGTTAAAAACAGGCAACAGTGCCGCACCTAGTTTATCTCCTCATATTGTTAACTTATTAAGTCAAACATGGCTTAACACCACAATAGAGTTTAATGACAACCAAATACGATCGGCTTACATTATTTATACGTTATTAAATAATGACTCGTTAAGTACGCTTATTTCTCGATCTGCTAAAGAGCTTCTTAAGGTTGATGCAGGTCAACTGCTACATGCATGGCCACAACTCTCAGCTCAGTCAGGTGAATCGTCAGATGAACAGCAACAATTAGCTTCGTCTACAGGCAAAAAAGCGAGTAAAACCCCTAGTTTAGAGCAATACACGCAAGACTTAACGGCAGACGCTAAATCGGGAAAAATAGATCCTATTTTGGGACGCGATAATGAAATCAGACAAATGATTGATATTTTGACACGTCGCCGACAAAACAACCCTATTTTAACAGGTGAAGCAGGTGTTGGTAAAACAGCAGTCGTTGAAGGATTAGCGTTAAAAATTGCGGAAAAAGATGTACCAAAAGCTCTTAAAGATGTGCGACTTCATGTATTAGATCTCGCATTACTGCAGGCAGGTGCAGGTATGAAAGGCGAATTTGAAAACCGCCTTAAATCACTCATTAGTGAAGTTAAAAATTCAATTCACCCAATAATTTTATTTATTGATGAAGCGCACACCATGATAGGTAGTGGAGGACAAGCCGGCCAAAATGACGCGGCCAATTTGCTTAAACCTGCTTTAGCGCGTGGTGAATTAAGAATGATAGCCGCAACCACCTGGGCTGAATATAAAAAATACTTTGAAAAAGATGCTGCATTAACACGTCGTTTTCAAGTAGTGAAAATTGAAGAACCTTCTGAGAAACAAGCCATTGTTATGATGCGTGGATTATTACCTGTAATGGAAAGTCATCATAAAATAATTATTTCTGACCAGGCACTACAAGCCTCTGTTAATTTATCTCATCGTTATATTACTGGACGTCAATTACCTGACAAAGCCGTTAGTTTACTTGATACTGCCTGTGCACGAGTTGCGATGAGTCAAGGCTCTACACCAGGTGCAGTAGAAAACTTACAACGTACCGAACAACAAATTGAAACACAAATTAATTTGTTAAAACGAGAAGTGAAAACTGGCGCAGACCATAAAAAAGCATTAACCGCGTTGAATAAAACCTTAAAAGAAACTCAACAAGCGTTGTTACCATTAAAAAAACAATGGCAAAACGAGCTAGTGCTTGTGAAGAGCGTGGCCACGTTGGTGACTGAGTTACAGCAAGATGATGTTGAAGATTATGATACTAAGTTAGTTGAATTGAATAAATTAAAGGCTGAACTATCCCTAAACCTTCAACCTATGGTTCATTGGCAAGTAGATGAACAACTTGTTGCTGAGGTTATCTCTGATTGGACAGGTATTCCTGTTGGTAAAATGCAAAATGATGAAATTGATATGGTTTTGTCGTTAAAAGAAACAATGGAAAAAAGAATTATTGGTCAATCGCATGCATTAGACCTTATTGCAAAAACGGTACAAATATCAAGAGCACAATTAGGAGATGAAAAACGTCCTATTGGTGTTTTTTTACTTGCTGGACCAAGCGGCGTAGGTAAAACAGAAACAGCGTTAACCTTGGCTGAACAAGTGTATGGTAGTGAAGAGAATATTACTGTAATCAACATGTCAGAATTTAAAGAAGAACATAAAGTCTCATTATTACTTGGTTCACCTCCTGGGTATGTTGGTTATGGTGAAGGTGGTGTTTTAACTGAAGCCGTAAGACGTAAACCTTACAGTGTTATTTTGCTTGATGAAATGGAAAAAGCACATCCGGGTGTACAAGATATTTTTTATCAAGTGTTTGATAAAGGAACAATCAAAGATGGTGAAGGTAGAGATATAGACTTTAAAAACACCATTATTATTATGACCTCAAACGCAGGTACAGATACAACGATGGAGTTATTTGAAGATGAGAATACAGCACCTTCAATTACAGGGCTACGTAAAGCACTGCAAGATGACTTATTAACCTATTTTAAACCCGCGTTTTTAGGGCGTATTAATGTCGTGCCTTATATTCCATTGTCTGACGACATGTTAAATCAGATAACAAAACTTCAATTAGCAAGAATTGGCGTAAGGTTGAGTAACCATCACCAAGCTAAATTTAGCTACAGTGATGACGTAGTGAAAAAGATAGTATCACTCTGCCAAGATGCTGGCTCAGGCGCACGAAATATCCATAATATTTTGCAAAATACTATGCTGCCAGAATTGTCGATTAAAATTTTGAATAAAATGACTAACAACAAAAAAACGACCAATGTGAATATCAATGTTAAGGAAGATGAGTTCACATACAAAGTTTAGGACGTCTTAATAAAACTGTCATAAATTAAACCCGAATCACTTAAATCCTATTTCTTTTAGTGGAACGGGTAGAGTACCTTCTTCAAATTTGAAGTTGGTACTTTGTTTTTTTCTTAAGCGTCTGAATTTAAAGTATTTTTTTATTTTGTTTCTATTTGTTTCTATACGTTTTTTTGGGTTGTTCGGTTTATTATTTTGGGTATAATACTACCTGTTTTCTTTTACTTTACCTTTGGTTTACTTTCGATTTACTTTTGTTGTAACTATTTTATAAACAAATTTATTGTATGAAGAAAAGCTACAATAACTAAGTTTTTTTATAAAATAGAATGTAGGTTTTATATTCTATAAAGTTTAATTTAACTTCTGTTTAAATTAAATAGCCTATCCACTAATGGATAAAATACATGCACAAGGAGCATTAATAATGCAAGCAAATACATATTTGGACTACGAAGGAATTAAAGGCGAAACAACGGCTGAGGGATACAAAGATAAAATTACTGTACTTTCTGTTGATTGGAATGTTAGCCGTGAACTTTCTTCATTTACTGGTACTGCACAAGATCGTGAAGCTAGCGCAACACGTCTTGGTGATGTAACTATCACTAAACTTCAAGATAATGCGTCTACGTACTTATTTGAAGAAGCGACTATCGGTAAAGGTAAAAAAGCAATCTTCTACATCACTAAACAAGGTGATAAAATTGAAGAAATTATGCAAATCGAATTAACTGATGCCATGATTTCTAGCTATAGTGTTTCAATTCAAGGTGATCGCCCAGTTGAAACTATTACTATTAGCTACACTGAAATGATGATGGCTGTTACTCCAACAGATGATAAAAATAACATTACTGCTGCGCTTAGATACGGCTACAGTGGTGTTAAAGGTCAACAAATGTAATTTTTTTGTTACCTAAGCCTTAAGGGATTAATCCCTTAAGGCTTTTTCAATATTGAGGCAAGGAATGCAAAAAGCTACCCAGAAAAATAATATTATCTCTATCTCTACTCCTTTAGGTAAAGATACCCTATATTTAACACATTTAAGTGCCACCGAGGCCATTTCACAACTTTATTCATTTACAGTATCAATGTTTACGGTCGGTACAACGATTTCACTCGATGGCTTAGTGGGTAAAAATGTGTGTGTTTCGTTAAGGAATGCGGAAAGTGGTGGCGCCATTCGTTATTACCATGGTGTTGTTAGTCACCTAGAATCAACAGGAATGAGAACTGCAGCGACAGACGATGTAGAAGATTATATAGATTATCAAGCTATTATCGTACCTACCGCAGCATTCATGAAAAAAAGAAGTAATTGTCGCATTTATCAAAACTTATCAGTAACAGACATCGTGGCAGATCTTTTTGGTCAACACAGTGTAGCCTTTCAAGATAAAACGACTAAAAGTTATCCCAAATACGAATATTGCGTGCAATATCAAGAATCTGATTTAGACTTTGTTACCCGCTTATTACAACAAGAAGGTATTTTTTACTTTTTCGAACACAGTAGTGGCGCGCACACATTAGTGCTAGCAGATGATATAACTGCGTATAAAAAATGTGCAGAAGCAAAGGTGCGTTGTTTTTCAGGACACTTATCGAAACCACATGTATCTCATTGGCAAGGTGGTTTAAGCATGGTTAGCGGGGCCTATCAACAAAAAGGCTATGACTTTGAACAACCGACACTCTTTCCAAGTGGTAACAAGGTAACCGCAAGTTTACCTGCACAAGGTGGTTTGGAAATATTTGACTATATGGGTGAATCAGAATTTAATAAACGCCCACAACCTTATGCAAATACCCAACTTGAAGCATTGCAAAAAGATATGCATAAATGCGCAGGTCAAGGCGACTGTCGTAGCTTTAGTATTGGTAAAACATTTACCTTTGAAGATCACGAAGACAGCAGTTATAAAGGCAAAAGTTATTTATTAACCGCCATTAGAACCAGTGCAACACAGCCTAATCAATCAGGGGCTAATCAATCAGGTGCAGAAAACGTTTTTACCAACGATTTTGAATGTGTGCCTAAAGACACTCCTTACAGACCAACAGTATCGCTTAATAAACCGCTAATTAATGGCGTTCAAACAGCGGTTGTAACGGGTGACCCTGGCGATGAACAGCATATTGATAAATATGGCCGAGTAAAAGTGCAATTTCACTGGGATCGTGAAGGCGCATATGACAGTAAAAGTTCTTGTTGGATCCGTGTTGCTCAAAACTGGGCAGGTAATAAATGGGGCGCTTTCTTCTTCCCCCGTGTAGGCCAAGAAGTTTTAGTTGAGTTTATCAATGGCGACCCTGATCAGCCAATTATTAGTGGTGCTATTTATAATGCCGACTTAATGCCTCCTTATGCCTTACCGGCTAAAAAAACTCAAAGTGGTATTAAATCACATAGTACTAAAAATGGTGGCGCAGACAATTTTAATGAAGTGCGTTTTGAAGATGACAAAGGTAAAGAACTGTTATTTTTTCAAGCGGAAAAAGATCACGAACTTAAAGTTAAAAATGACCAAAAAGACACCATCGACAATGACCGCTTAACCGAAATAGCCAATAACGACACGCTAAATGTTGGTAAAGTTCTTAAAGTTACTGCGGGCAGTAAAATAGAATTTAAAACGGGCAGTGCGTCTATAATAATGAGCAGTGATGGCTCTATTACCATTCAAGGCACCAGTATAAAAGTGAAAGGTACTGACATTAAAGTCAATGGTACAGGTATTACTATGCAAGCCCCGTTAATTAAGTTGAATTAGTAATGGAGGCTTATAACTATCCTAATGTTGGTCGTACAGGCCAATTTTGCCAAGGTCATTATGTTATTTGCCAATTTGGCTACCATTACTTGGCGTGTCGGCCAGAAGATAAGCCAGCAGATCCATTATTAAAAGCACCATTAAAAGAATTTTTAGTCAGTAGTACTTATGGGGCGCAATTTTTGCAAAATTTACATCCATGGAAAAATGAACAAAATATTATTAATCAGCTTTTTTACTATTTAGCGCGTGATGAATACCAGCATGAGATGCAGAGTATTTCAAAATCTATAAAATGTATTGCTAATGAATTATTCATCGGTAATTTATTATTAATTCCATTAGACAATAAATGAAAATTAAACATTTAAACAACGTAATTAGAGGAAATTAACATGGGAATGCCAGCAGCCACTGTTACACATATGCATCTTTGCCCTAAGGTTAATCCAGGGCCTGTACCTCATGTAGGCGGCCCAATAATTATGGGTTCACCAAATGTGTTAATTGGTAGTTTGCCCGCAGCAAGAAAGGGCGATAAGCTTATTTGTGTTGGACCACCTGATACAATTAATGCAGGTTCAAGTTCAGTGAAAATAAATGGTAAACCTGCGGCTCGTTTAAGTGATGGTACTGCACATGGCGGAATCATTGTGGTGGGCAATCCAACGGTTTTAATTGGATAGCTTAACTTAACGACAGTAAAACAAGAATATAATAAGGATTTCAAAAGCGTACTCTTATTTAAAGTGTACAGTTTTGTTTAAATAAGTCATCTTATGGATAAGCTCACCGTGCAACTTACTCAATTAATAGCCCAACGAAAAGTATTGAGCTTTAATTTTTGCTGCTATAAAGAAAGCTTTGTTGATAACACGCAAAAGCTAGTGACCGTCGCTCATCTTATCCACGCTCAAAATAATAACCTTTGTATTCTTAGCGCGCAAAATACCACGCAAATTATTGAACACCTTCAAGCTGAGCATCAGAATACGGAACAATATAACGAACCTGAACTGGCCCTTGTTCTGGCGTTAAAATTAATAATAAAACCACAATTACAGGGCGAATTACTGACCATAATGTTAACAAGTGAACAAGCCTACTTACAATCACTATCATTAGCGGTAGTAAAAGTATTGGGCGACAACTTGATTTTCACTATTGATTTTATTAATGAATTCACATTACCAATTTCTGGTATGTCTGCAGATGAAGCAAACGAAAATACGCCACAACAAGCCTTTATTCAAAAAGCGTTATTTACGCTATATAACAGTAAAAAATTAACGGCTTACTTAAGTTCAGAATTACCTGAATATAAGCAGTATGACAACAGAGTCGCGTCTTCAGAATCATTATCGGCAATAAACTGGCTCACCATTGATGTTTTATCTGATAACAAACCAGACGTGCAAAAAATCACAACAACGTTTATCCAGCAAGAGTATCTGAATAGCCATCTTTTTGATGTATTTATTACGTCACTTAATGAACATGAAGTGACTCAAGTAGTGAATCAACTCAGTGTTGATGATACTCACATTCCGTACATTATTCATGCTATGGCGCTTAGCGGTTATATTAAGTTTATCCCTTTTCTTGCTCAATATTTACAACAAGCCAATTTTGTATCAGACGCCTATCAGGCACTACGTATAATCCTTGGTAGCAAGTTAGATAAATTAATTCCGTTAAATATTCAATTTAATAGCGAGATAGATGAACGAATAAAAGATTTACCCTATTACGGAGCTAAAATACTCAATGCATGGCAGCAAGGAATGCCGAGTATAAGCTTTACTTTTGAACAGCCAGACAATAAACGTTTATTAAATGGGTTAGAATTATCAATACAAGCCGTAGAGCATGTGGCTATGTCTGGAAGCCAATGGCATCGTTATGTGGCAATGCTACATCAACAACAAGCGAACGCTACCGCTTATTGTTATAATGCGCATGCGTTGGCAGTAAATTAATGAAAATTAAACTGCATAACAGCCATGTGCTTATTGGTGCTAAACCAACAACAGCACAAGCGATAAACTTACCGCGAGTACCTCCTGAAGAAACGTTTATTACTGTTAACAATTCAGAATACGTCAGTTATTTCTGCTCATTACCTGAAAGTCGCCCAAGTGATAATAATGCTGATGAAGCTTTAGTTACTGATGACAAAGCCTCACGGTGTCTTCAGTTAATTAAACAACTGCTTGTGCAAATTGAGCAAACCGGTGAAAAACTTCCCTTTGATGCACCTGTATTTTGGTTATTACCTGAATTCGTAGAATCTTATATCGATGAAACCAACAAAACAGACATCAATAACCAACATACCTTTGCCGATTTTGCTAAAAAACTACAACAGGCGTTACCACAATTATTTAGTCACCCACAAAGCCAATTATTTCCCTTTGGGCGAGCGTCATTCCCTATTGCCTTAACTACCGCTAAAGCGTTATTAGAAGAAGGTAAAGCTAACACTGTTACGTTAATTGGTGTTGACAGTTTATGGCACGACATTCCTCAGTTGTTCGCTGATAAGGCTTTGGTTTCAGAAATAAGTGAGCAAGGCATTACACCTTCTGAAGGTGCAATTCTTACGCAAATATCACAAACGGATAAAGGCATATCAATCGACTTTATTCAAAATAGCGTAGCACCCAGTAAACAACGAGACGTTAGCGTAAAACAGTTGTTTTCTGAAAGTATGGCTGCGTTAGCTGAAATAGATCAGAGCATTAAAAACAAAGAACAGCAGAATGATCAACAATCATCACCAACAACGCTCTCCCACTTATATTTACCTGGCAATGGCGACGAAACATTACAAAACTCTTGGTTAGAAGCCTACTTTCAATTAGCAGGGTCTGTCGATGGCAATACCAAAATTTGCCAAAGTGGCATATTTACGGGGGAGCTCGGGTGCGTTACTGGCTTATATAATTTTTTACATATAGCAAACAGTTACGAACATAAATTTTTACAAGGAAATACACTACAGCTTGAAGTGTCTAATTCACTTCATCAAGGCGTTGTTTTATATTCATATAATAATGAAAACCATGGAATAAATCATGATGAATAGTGTCTTGCTAACAACAGGTAGGCTGAAGCAAATTTACGGACAAATAAGGTTTTAATAGGATGAGCGAGCAGTATTTTCAATTTAAAGGCAGAAACCGACGTATTGTTGTATTGCCTCGTAGTGCTGGAGCACCAAGTGGGTATAGTTTGGCTTCTGAAGGCGGTAACCAAGCACAAGCATTGGTAGACGAAATATCACCTCACTTAGCTAAAGACGTCAATGCCCTTGCACAAGCTTGTGGTTTACTCAAGCAAGTTAGTATTATTGTCACGCAACAGGCAAGGCAAGTTGCGCCCAAATTATGTGAAGCAATTCGTCGTGAATTAGTTCATGTGTATGCTGAAAAGCCTCAATCGTCTCTACATTATTCAACAGAAGAGGCGGGCCCTAAAGCAAGTGCGAGCAGTAGCGCCAAGCAACCCGAGGTAAAGCCCAGTAATCAAGGTAAACAGGCCGCCAATTCACAGCAAAGTGGTAGCGTTAGTAATAGTACACCGACTGAAGTACCAATAAGCGAGCAAGAATGTCGAAGTGACCCTGTTTCATTGCTCAGCGGTGAAGAAATACTACCGATAAACGACTTTACCTATCACGGCTTAGTACCTATTACGTGGCGACGCCTTTATCGCTCTAGTAAAATAAACAACAATGTGGGCTTAGGTTACGGATGGCGACATGGTTTTAGCGCACAGTTGCTGTCTTGTTATCAAGCACCGCCGAAAGTTGGCCCTGTACAGGCAGGTAAACATTGGTTTGAATTAACCGATGAAGAAGGAGCTGTGCATGTGTTTGACCAAGTAAAACCTGGGCAAACCAGCTATCAAACATCGTCAGGTTTAGCACTGTTTCATCAAGTTGACGGTAAACAGGTATTAATTAAACCCGATGACAGCCACTGGACATTTATAAAACAGCCTATCTTGTCTAAGGACAAAGAAGGGAAAAAGCAAAAACAAGAAACGCATGTTTGGTTACTAGACAGTATCAGTAATCATTTAGGGCAATGTATTAGTCTACATTATGACAATAAACAACGTTTAATCCAATTATCAAACAGCCCTAAACGGGGTATCGCGCTGCAATATAATCAACAAAACAATGTGGTTAAAATTGCCGCATATTGTTTGGATGATGATAACAAAAAAATTCTACAAACACCGTTATTAGCGCATTATCAATACAATGACGCACAAGCGATGGTTAACGCGACCAATAGTGAACAAAACACAGAGCATTATCTTTATCGTCAAGACTTATTGCTTGCACGTAGAACCCGTGCATCGGGGTTTAGCCATCACTTTTTATGGCAAGGCGAAGGCGCTAAAGGGCAATGTATTGAACAATGGGGCGATAACGATAACTATCATTATCATTTTACTTTTCAGCCTGCTGATGCCAGCAATGCCTTTGAGCAAGTAAGTACTTCAACCGACAGTTTTGGTCATACCGAACGTTTTGTTCATAATGCACAAGGCTTGTTAACGGAATATACCAATAATAATGGTGACACTACGGTTACCGATTATGATGGCCTAGGACGTAAGGTTAAAGTCACCGACCCACAAGGAAGTAGTACAGCATTTGACTACAATGACCAAGGGCAGTTATGCACGCAAATCGATGCCTTGGGCAATAAAACGTTATACCATTACAATAATTTGGGTAAACGCATAACCACCATTGACCCCCTTGGTCGACAGCATAAACGTCATTATGACGCCACAGGTCGCTTACTTGCTATTATTACCCCAGATGGCAGAAAGCACAGCTATCGCTATACCGAGCAAGGTAAACTTGAAAGTGAAATTGACCTACAAGGCATAAAAACACAATACCATTGGAGTGTTGATGGTGAGTTGTTAGCAAAGCAAGTAGCAAATAACTTAACGCGTTTTAGCTACGACAACCTAGGGCGTGTAAATGCTGACATTAATAGCCAAGGCTTAGTGACTGAATATAAACGTAATCGTAACGGACAGGTTAGTGAGCAATGCAGTTATGGCCAATCAACACCTTATAATAAAACAGTAAAAGCGTTTTCATACGACAACGCAGGGCGACTGTTAAGCATACAAGAGTTCGGTGAACAAGAGTCAAGCGCAGCAAAAGAAAATGACGACCAACAAGAAACGAAAAACCAAAAAGACAATCAATTAGATAATCAACCAGACAATCAAATAGACAGTCAGCCAGAGCTTACCCTATACCAATATCAAGGTTTAGCGCAGCCCAGTAAAAAAACCTTTCCTGATGGCAGTTGGCTTAGTTACGGTTATGATAACGAGCGTAATTTAACTGATATAACCCGCAGTGATGGCGCGCAATATCAATTACGTTATAGCCCGACAGAAAAACCAGTCGAGCTTATTGGCTTTGATGGCAGAAAACAAACCTATCAATACGATGCGAACGACCAATTAGCCAGTGTGAATGACAGCGACCGACGCTTCATTCGCTTAAAGCGTGACAAGGTAGGGCGAATTATTGAGCAAAGCGCGAGCCAAGCATCAATAGCCGTTAAAGGGAAAGCCGCTCCCCAGAATACAAGCCAGTTTAGTCAAAAAAATCACTTTCAATATGACAAAATAGGGCGAATAGTTCGTGCACATAACAGCGAGCGTACCGTTAACTTAAGCTATCATGCAAATGGTCAATTAAGCACAAGCCAGCAAGGTCATTGGCAGCTTAGCTATGACTACAATGAGCTTGGTCAACGTAAAAGCGTGCAATTACCTGATGGTAACCAACTGTGTTATGAATACACCGAGCAAGGGCAGTTAAGCCAAGTCAGCTTAGAATCTAGCATAAGTAATAATAGTACAAGCAATGATACTAAAAGCAAGGCACAATCGTTAGTTAGCTTTCAATACAATAATACTGGGTTAAACACTCAACAGCGCTTAGGTAATGGTATTGAGCTAACACAACAATTTGACGTGTATTCAAGACTGACTGAGCAACAATGGCAGCGTACAGACGAATCTATTGCTTTTGCCGAGCTACGAACTTATCAATACGATAATAAACATCAGTTAACGGCATTGCAGCAGAAAACCAGTGTTCAAAAGAGTAACGAAAAAACTAACCAAGCCTCTGTTGAAATACAGCAAGCTAAAACCTTTCGTTATAATAATTTAAGCCAGTTAATTTCAACCAGTGTTACACAAGCGAGTAATACAAATAGCGATAACAACACGCTTAATAATACTGACGTTTTACGACCAACGGACAAAGAGCATAAAGAAAATACAGAGCAGCACACACAACAATACCAGTGGGATGCGTTTGGTAACCCACAGAGTGCAGCTCAAACCAAAGATAGCAATAATAGTGATGATATCATCGTTAAAAACGACCAACTGTTCCGTTTTGCAGGCACTGATTACCGCTTTGATGATTGTGGCAATCAAATTTCTTTATGGGGTAAGGGCAGTAAACAACAACGTGTTTACAATGCATTCAACCAATTACAGCAGCTCAACCATAATGGCAAACTCGCCCATTACGAATACGATGCCTTAGGTCGACGTAGCGCCAAAATTACCGAACAGGGCAGAGTTGATTTTATTTGGGATAATAACCAACTGATTGGTGAGCACCAAAACGGCAAGTTCACTTGGTTTGTCTATCAACCCGATACGTTTTTACCGATAGCGTTAATAAAGCAGGGTGAAGTATATTACTATCACCTAGACCAACTCGGCACACCGCTTTGTTTAACCGATAGCAATGCAACACAAGTATGGCGCAATAACAGTGATGCATTTGGTTATGAGTTAGACAATAGCAAAGAAAGTAGCAAAGAGAATCGCCAAGAAAATACCTTCACTAATTTAATTGAAAACCCACTGCGTTTTCAAGGGCAGTATTTTGATGAAGAATCAAAACTGCATTATAATCGCTTTCGTTATTACTGCCCGAAACAGCAACGCTTTATTAACCAAGACCCGATTGGGTTAGTGGGTGGGATAAACCACTATCAATATGCGCCTAATCCGGTTAACTGGGTAGATCCGTTTGGGCTGCTGTGTAAAGAAGGGCAAAGACGTGTTGCTAATGCAATCAGTAAAGATGGAAATATTAGTGATGAATTAAGCGCTAAATTAATTGCTCTATCAACGACATCAATTTATACCGCAGATTCGATGGTTAATGCTATTGAAAGTGGCAATGCAGCTGATTTAATCAAGAAAAATGAATTGGATAAAGCAAAAGCTGCTATTGATGGTGGGTTTAATAGCAAACAAAAAAGTATTATATCCAATTTAAAAGATAAATATCCAAACGCGATACCTATCGATGTTAAGCCTACAAATACTAATGCTGGAACTGGTGCTCCAAAGTTTGATAAGTGGTCACGAGAAGATGGCGTCGTTTTATATGATGTTGAAAGTAATAGTTATATTTATGCTATTGAAATGGATACATCACTATTTGGTAGTAAAGTAGTTGATATTGAATATAAGGCTGATCCAACAAATCCAGCTATGCGATATCCAGACTTTGACGAATATTCGGTTGATGAGGTAGTTCTTCCAAATGGAGTAGCTAAACCGAAAGATAGACCAAAAGATTATGGGGATATGTATGAAGCTCTAGATAAAAAGCATGGTAAAAAAAATTATAGCCAAGAGAAGTATGGTGTACCAGTGCTACAAAAGGATGGTTCTTATAAACGGAGTTCTCCAAATAACCCGCAAAGTAAGGATATTGATGAAAATATATTATATACACCACATCATCATCAAGATATGAAGAAAATGCAAATGCTTGATTATGAAGTGCATCTAAAATTCAAACATGTTGGTGGTGTAAGTAATGCGAATAGTTAGTAGTTAATAGTTAATAGTTAATAGTTAATAGTTTTTGGAGGCATAATGGATAAATTAAATGATATGTGGAATAAATTAAGCAATATAGCTGTTGCTCCCTCAAGGGGAACAGAGTTAAGCGAATACATACCTAAATTAGAATCTTTAGTTGATTCACCTTTGCCTGATGACTTCAGGCAGTTTTTACTAAATATTGGGGGATATAAAATGGCTCCTCCTGACTCTCTTGATGTGGGCTATGTAATTAAGTTGCCTAAACCTAAAGGAGGAAGAAAATCTATAGGTTTATCTAGTTCCTTGAGTATAAAAGGCATGATTAAAAGATGTGCTGAATGGGGTAGTTCATTACCACCTAAATCGATATTAATAGAGTCTACAGGTGACGGTAGTCATATATTCATGAGTATGGTTCCTGGTTCTATTGGCGAAATATACTTTATTGAAAGGGATCACTATATGGATTCTGGTGAATTTGATGACTTTGAATTTGAAGAAGATGCCTGTGACGCTTTTGACCCTAAAAATGGGGTAGTTCCCAATATTTTCTCAAAATTAGCAGATAATTTTTATGATTTTATTATGGCAATAGAATTAGAGGGTCCAGAATAAAAGCCAATGGGGTCAAATCTTGACTTCATACATCTACTTTCATTATGTTGAATTTAGAAAAAACAAAGAAAATAACAAATACACCCACTTTAAATAGTGGGTGTTGATTTACTACTAACACGTTGTACTTAAACAAGATAACACTAAGAAAAGGACACTTCGATGCCAGCCATGAAATTAATCCAATCAGTAGGAATTGGCGGCGCAAATAAGCCAGATGATGTAAAGGCAGTACAAACCGCTTTTAATTCACTTCTTTCCCTTATACCACCAACTAAAAAATTAACCGTAGACGGCCGTTTAGGCTCACGCCCTGAAAATTCTAAAACCGTTGCCGCTATTAAGCTATTTCAAAGTAAAGTTGTGAATATGGTACGCCCAGACGGAATAATAGATCCAAATGGACGCACTCATAGAAAAATCAACGAAAAGCTTGCAAGTGCTGTAACAGCTGCGATTGTTCCAATATCTGGCAATTTAAAAGTAACATTAAAACAAAATATGAAGAAATATGAAGGTAATATTCCTCATATGTATTTAGACACAAAGGGCAAGGTAACAGTTGGTGTCGGTCATTTATTAAAGGATGTTGAAGCGGCAAAAAAAGTACCTTTTACCTTTCGTGATACGGGTGCCGTTGCCTCGGTAAAACAAATTGAAGATGAATTTAAACTAATTAAATCAAAGCCTTTTGGGAGTCAAGCGGCTCCTTTTTATAAGCCTTTCACTAAATTGGTCATTACAGAGGCAGTAAGGGAAGCTCAAGTTGAACAGCATATAAGAACATTTGAAAGTGAGCTTAAAATTATTTACGGTGCGTCAGAATTTTCAAGTTATCCTAACGATGTAAAATTAGCGCTATTTGATATGATTTTTAATTTAGGTATGCCTGAGCTTAAAGACGAGTTTCCAAATTTTAATAAACATATGAAAGTACGTGATTTCAAACAAGCAGCCATTGAATCAAATAGAAAAGATGTATCAGCTGAGCGTAATACTTATGTCCGCAACCTATTCAAGAGTGCAAAATGATAAAAAAAACGACTTTACTTATATGTATTAGTATCTCTAGTACAGCATGTGCAAATATAAAAGAAAATAAAATAGCTCCAACATATAGTTTAGAGAATAAAACTAACGGGTATTTTATGGAACCGGAAGTCTTAGAAACGCCGGAACAGGTTAATGCTTTATTTAGTAAAAACTGGTTTTATTCCTATGAGGTTGTTTTAGATAGTAAGCCAGCTATTAAAGTTGATAGTTGTAAAGTTTTATCTAAAGCATTTCAAGAGGGCTATAAATCAGCAGATTATAAAGAGCAGGTCGCGTTACTAGCTACTAATAAAATATGTACCACGTGGGCTGATATGGGGAAATTAAAGCCTTCAAAAGAAAGCTTTTTAAGTTCATTTGAGCACAGTTTAGCATTGCCTAAACAGATGCCGCCTGAGTTATCTTTAATTATCTCGAACGATGACGAGCGCCGCTTAGCAAAAGCGAGTAGCTGGGAAGAAATGAGCCACATTAAAAAAGTGGAACCAGTAAATGATGACCAAGCTATTTATTACGACAACAGTGGTGGTATTCAAAGGTTAACAATAATGGCGAAGGGTGATTATAACCAAGATGGTATTGAGGACATAGTTTTGCATTTAGCAAATGCAGTTGAACGTGGAAGTTATTCTTCTTCTTATAGTTATATTGTGACACGACTAACCGCCGATGCACCTTATACGTTAATTAAGCAGTTTTAATCACTTAGTATTGCAAATGTATACTGGCATAAAGCATTCATTTAAACCGTGAGTGCTTTATGTTTACTTATTAAAAATTAACAAATTAACGAGGACAGTCGCTCAAATTTTAAACATTGAACTTATTTCGATTGATTATTTAGTTTCTGTTTTTGTTTTGTCATAGAGCGATTTATAAGCGAGTGTCCTTGTTATTTTTTGTTATTCTTTTCAAGATAAAAAAATACAGGTTAGAACAACTTTTGGCACAGTTGAGGGTAATGAGAAGATAAACCATCTAATTTATCGATCTGACCTGGTCAAGTAAATTCAGACACCCTAGTTAAGCTACTTTTTCTAACTCATTAATTTTCAATTCAAAATCATTAGGGCTTTGATACCCTAAGTAAGAGTGTAGTCGGTTACTGTTGTACCACATGGTTATGTAATTCATTATATCTTGTTGAGCTTCATAGCGTGTTTCATAATTTTTCCAGTGGACACGCTCTTGCTTTAGGCTGCCAAAGAAGCTTTCGGCAACGGCATTATCCCAACAGCAACCCTTCTTACTCATACTACCAATAAAGCCATTGTTATTGAGTAATTGTCTATACTGGTGGCTTGCGTATTGAACACCTTGATCGGAATGAACAATAAGTCCTTTCTCAGGGCTTCTTTGCCAAATAGCCATTGTTAGTGCATCACAGACAAGTTGAGCTTTCATTCTCGACCCCATGCTCCAACCAACAACTTTACGAGAGTACAAGTCAATAACAACGGCTAAATAGAGCCAACCTTCTGCTGTCCAAATGTAAGTAATATCACCGACAAATGCTTGATTTGCTTGCTCTGTGGTAAAGTTTTGTTCAAGTTCATTTTTATAAAGTGGCTTATTATGATCACTATTAGTAGTGACTTTATATTTCTTTTTATAGCGAACCCAAACATTTGCCTCTTTCATTAATTTGGCTACTTTCCATCGACTGATAGGAAAACTCAAAGCATTCAGTACCGCTTTAATACGCCTTTCGCCATAAGTATTGTCACTGAATTTGGCAATATCCTTTATTAACTCAATCATTTCTTGATGTGTTGCATTATTTTTTTTACTTGTATTACGTTTCTGATAACTATAATAATTATTAGTTTTCACGCCCAATACGCGGCACATTAATACCACTGACCAGATCTTCTTATGATGGGTAATAAACGAATATTTTACTTCGTTTCTTTTGCAAAGAAGACCGTCGCTTTTTTTAATATATCGCGCTCCATTTCTAGGCGTTTGACTTGCGCTTTTAATTGACGATTTTCTTCTTGATCGGGTGTCAGTTTTCCATTACCTCGAAAAGCTTGACCATCTTCATTTTCAGCTTCTTTGATCCAGCGGCCGAGCATTTGATTTCCAATCCCTAGATTCCTGCTAGCTTCAGAAATACTAATGTTTTGATCTCTGACTAAAGAGATAGCATCAAGTTTAAATTCCTTGGAATATTTTTTACGTGTTGTCATTTTCATTCTCCGGTTAAGTTCATTATTCCTTAACTGGGGTAGTCGAATCAATTAAACCACGTCAATCAGAGCTTATACAAAAAGTAACGAAACTAATGAACAGCGATAATAAGTTGAAAGAATTTAAAGGTTACAACACGCCTTTAGGCAGAGGTACAGTACAAGAGTATGTGCATAATTGGCAAACATATGGAATTGACGTATGAATATAAATAAGTTTTTTATTTGTGTTTTATTAACAATCACAAGTCATGTATCTATCGCTTCTGACTGTTTAAGCATAAAGGTAATTGAACCGATTAAAGTTAATGACAAAACTGAGCGTATGCAGTCAATCAAATTTGATAAAGTTAAACTGCTTCATAAAGATAAGTCGGGTATTTGTTTACCTACTCAAGATACCTATGTTTTAGCTTTTAATGAAGGCATTCCTTTTATTGCGGCCCGGTTAAAGGGACATACACCAGATATAACCTTGATTGAAAAAAGTGATAATGACTATGCGTTAATTAACTATTACGCTGGTAATAAACTGCAAGTATTGAAAGGGTATCAACTCATCAATTCGGAGCTGCATGAGCTACCTAATTTTACTTTAAGTAGCAATGTAAGCAGCATTAATGTTACTGATGGATTAATTAGTGTTAAGAATAACCAGTTAGTTGAAGAGAAGTCGACTAATTCAGTCATACTTTATGATTTCGGTTTATCTGGTGTATTTATTAAACCTTAGATATGTTTAAGCAATAATAGTGACAAGTACCCTGAATTTGTGGAAAGGAGGCTTTAATCACAAGCCTTACTTGATGACACTTGCTGCATTAAAAAAGTTTGGTGTACTAGCTAATGATGGAATGTGTTTAGAACAGAATGAAAATTCAATTAAAATTGGATACATCAAACGGTGACTGTTCTTCAATTGAGCTTGAATAATCTACAATGCCTACCACAGGTGATTGGTGTGATTAATACTGCCGACAATATATAATGATAGACATCATACAAAATAAAAACTCAAACATATAACATAAAAGGACTTACTTTATGGACCAAAAACAACGTTTAGAATTAATTAACATCATGCATGAGCTTTATCAAACACCAACGACGATAGAGGAACAGTGGCATAGGGTAACGCCCTTATTAACAGAGTTTAACGCTACAATAGGTCAAGGGCTTGAAGGAATGGCAAGCATGATAAATAAACATTTTACTAACGCTGAAAAATTTAAAGACTCTAAAGTTCAGAAATTTGAACTTGAATCTGGCTTGATAAAGCTCAATATGTATTTTAAAAAGCTGGATACATTTGAAAAAAGTTAGTATTTAGCACAAATATCCCCAAAGATAGGTGTATTAACATGTATTGTAGGTACCTCAATGGTTGTAACGGCCAAACCGAATATCTTAATACTATTCGGTTATATTGCACCTTATCTTGAAGCACTGCTTGTCTTGAAACACTGATTGATAAGAGTTGTGATGTTGGCAACTCTTAACTTGGCGTGTTAATAATAAAAATAAAGGGGGAAACTATCCGTGATCAACATCCCTGTTTCAATCGTGCACAAACAGCACCATACAGGTTTGCCTAGTCCCTAAAGCCGCTATAGCAAGTTATCCAGAATTGTGCCATTATCAACAGACAGGCGCAGATTAAAAGTCAGCTACGTTAGTCACTGGTTTTTATATGCATGTATAGTATTAGGTTTTTATATTAAGATTTAAGTTCTTTAGAGCTGTTTTACAATATTTTACTTAATTGATCAATACGGTTCTGAGTGATTAATATATAACACTGTTTATAGGTTATTTTTGCACTTTGTTCTGGCGGGGTTGCAAAATATTGCCATCGACACTCATGTTCTCGAAAAGAAAGAAAGTCGCTTTCTGAACGTCTGAATAGCTTTAACGCTGCAGGACGCCATGTTGGTGTTATTTTTTCTTCTAAATTTAAAACATGAGTATTGATAGATGTTTGCAATTCATGTTCAAGTGCTAATTTTAGCCTATCAAGACAATGTAACTGACTTTTAGGTGTTTGCTCTACCTTTTTGCATTCATCTAACGCATTATGAGCGTAGACAGGATCAGAAAGTAATAGATGCGTAATTAGTAAAGCACTTGAGATTTGTTTGTTTTTAATCATATTTTAAATAAATGACAATTATCAGTTAGGTAATACTTTTTTATAAGGCTTAACAGTGACTTTTTCATAAACACCCGCCGCAATGTAAGGATCAGCATCTGCCCATTGTTGTGCTGCTTCCAAATTGTCAAATTCAGCAATAATTAATGAACCAGTAAAACCAGCGGCCCCTGGATCGTTACTATCAATGGCTGGGCATGGGCCAGCAACTAATAAACGTCCCTCACTTTGTAGATCGGTTAAACGCGCTAAGTGAAGCTCTCTTACTGATAATCGTTTTTCTAAACTATTAATAACGTCTTCACTATATATTAAATAAAACATTAAATTTCCTATATTTTGTCATTGTCTTTGTTATGTTGAGGTTTACTTATTACATTTGAATTTATTTCAATGCTATCTTCAATTGCATTCGTTATATCTTCGCTGTCATCACGCATATATTTATGCAAGGACAATATTGTAATAATAGAGAAAGCAAACATAAGTCCTGTTAAGCCAAATACTTTAAAGTTTACCCAAGTTTCTAATTCAAAATTAAAAGCAACATACCAATTAAGTACGCCACATAACGCAAAGAATAGCGCCCAAACTAAATTTAGCTTAGTCCACACTGGATCTGGAAGGTTTATCGACTCAGATAAAAATTGTTTAATAATATTCTTTTTGAAAATGTAATAACTAACGAGTAGGGCAATAGCAAAAAATTCATTGATGATAGTGACTTTCCATTTAATAAAAACATCATCATGTAAAAAGATAGTTAAGCCACCAAAAACAGCGATTAAACCAAAAAATATCCAATTTCGCGTTGGTACTTTTTCTTTTTTTATAAAGTAGTAAAGAATTTGTAAAGCGGAGGTAATGATGAGTGAGCCAGTAGCCCAATAAATATCGGCAAATTTATTTACAACAAAAAAGATAACTAATGGAATGTATTCAAAAAGTGCATGCATATTATAATTATTACTAAGGAAGAGATTGATTAATTGATTTTAGCGAAACTTCTTATACTTTAAAAGTTAAAGCTCAATATCTTGTTAAATAACTTATTTTCTTTGTCAGAATGTCTTAAGTTTGAATATAAACTTTGAATCTTTTAGATGTGCTATGTGTTCACGATAGTTGAAGAGTAACAGTGAAAATAAAGACATTTTAAATGCCTTTATTATTCATCAATTTCCACACTAATATTGGTCACTGGTATACAACAGCAAGGTAGTATTTCATTTTCACCAATATAGGCAAGCGGTTCACCTTCAGGGTAGTTTACCTCTCCTGAGGTTAATGTGACACGACAGGCTCCGCAAAATCCATCTCGACAATGATAATGAACCTCAACACCTGCGTGCTCTAAGCATTCTAATAAAGTCTGTTTTGGCTCGGTAAACGCAATCACCTTATCATTTACACTAATATTAGGTGCTGACTTTATAGAGGGTTTACTTGAAACAGACATAAAAAGGCATTAATAAACTTTATAAATCAAAATCATCAAAGTCATCAGCGTCAATTGTTGAATCAACTTGACCGACTAAATAACTTGAAATCTCTGTTTCTTGTGGCGCTACCTGAACATTATCACTCACTAAGTAAGCATTCATCCAAGGAAGTGGATTACTTTTGATATTGAATGGCGCACTAAAGCCAATAGCAGCAAGGCGTTGGTTTGAAATATACTCAATATATTGATTTAATATTTCAGCATTCAAACCGATCATTGATCCATCTTTAAATAAGTACTGTGCCCACTCTTTTTCTTGATCAACAACATCTAAGAATATTTTCAAGCCAGCATCATGCATTTCAGCACTGATCTCTTTCATTTCAGGATCATCTTTACCCAATCGCCAGTTATTTAAAATATGCTGAGTTCCGGTTAAATGAAGTGCTTCATCGCGTGCTATTAATTTAATTATTTTTGCATTACCTTCAAGTAATTCACGCTCTGCAAATGCAAATGAGCAAGCAAAGCTAACATAAAAACGAATCGCTTCTAGCGCATTAACAGAGCAGATTGCTAAATATAAACGTTCTTTAAGCTTCCGCTTAGTGACCTCAATAGTTTTTCCATTAACCTCATATGAGCCTTCACCTTGAGATTGAAATAACTGTGTCGTTAAAATAACCTCATCAAAGTATTTTGAAATACTGCTCGCTCGCTTTAAAATCGCTGGGTTTACAATAATATCATCAAAAACTTCACCCGGATCAGTAAATAAATTACGTAAAATATGGGTATAAGAGCGAGAATGTATCGTTTCGCTAAATGCCCATGTTTCTACCCACGTTTCAACTTCTGGTAAAGAAACTAAAGGTAATAATACTGCATTCACTGATCGTGCAGCCATAGAGTCAAGTAACGTTTGATATTTTAAGTTTGAAATGAAAATATGCTTTTCAGAATCAGTTAAACCTTGCCAATCAGATCTATCTTTTGAAACATCAACTTCTTCTGGTCGCCAAAAAAAAGAAAGTTGCTTCTCAATTAGTTTTTCAAACGCGATATACCGCTGCTGATCATAACGAGAAACATTAACACTATTACCTAAAAACATAGGTTCAAGTAAAGCATTATTTGGTGTTTGGTTAAACGTGGTGTACGTCATTATTTTTTATTCCTTAATATATTGCCAAGACAACTGAAGTAGGCAATAAAGAATCAAGTAACCTACTTGATTCATTTTATTTGTTTAATTATGTTCTGTGCTAGAAATTATATTTTACAAGCACCACCAGCGCAGCTATCGTCTTCCATTTCGATATCGTCATTCGCACCATCACGTGTATTATGGTAATACATGGTTTTAACACCAAGTTTATAAGCGGTTAAAATATCTTTTAAAATTTGTTTAATTGGAACTTTGCCACCGTCGAACTTCGAAGGATCATAATTTGTATTTGCTGAAATTGTTTGGTCTACAAATTTTTGCATAATACCAACAAGCTCTAAATAACCTTCATTACTTGGAATATTCCAAAGTAATTCGTAGTTGTCTTTCAGTCTTTTATATTCAGGAACTACTTGTTTAAGTACACCATCTTTACTTGCTTTGACACTAATTAAACCACGTGGTGGCTCAATGCCATTCGTTGCATTCGATATTTGAGATGACGTTTCAGATGGCATTAAAGCTGATACGGTTGAATTACGAACACCATACTTTTTAATACTCGTACGTAATGATTCCCAATCTAAATGTAGCGGTTCACCAGTAATATCATCAATAGTCTTTTTATAAGTATCAATAGGTAAAATACCTTGAGAAAGACGCGTTTCATCAAATTTAGGACAAGCACCTTTTTCTTTCGCTAAACCGTTAGTCGCTTTCAGTAAATAATACTGAATGGCTTCAAACGTTTTATGCGTTAAATTATTTGCACTGCCGTTTGAATAATATAAGCCATTTTTAGCTAAGTAATACGCATAATTAATAACACCTATACCTAACGTTCTGCGCGCTAAACTCGCACTACGTGCTGCCGGAATAGGGTAGTCTTGATAATCTAATAAACTATCTAACGCACGTACGGCTAAATCGGCTAACTCATCTAGTTCATCAAGAGACTCAATTGCGCCTAAGTTAAAGGCAGATAAAGTACAAAGCGCTATTTCACCATTTTCATCGTTGATATCAGTCATCGGCTTAGTTGGTAAGGCAATTTCTAAACACAAATTACTTTGACGAATAGGGGCTTTACTTGGGTCAAACGGACTATGAGTATTACAGTGATCAACGTTTTGTAAGTATATACGACCAGTACTCGCACGCTCTTGTGCAAATAAAGTAAATAACTCTATTGCTTTAATGCGTTTTTTACGAATCGAGTCATCGTTTTCATATTGTACATAAAGTGCTTCAAACTTATCTTGATCTTCAAAGAATGCATCATAAAGCCCTGGAACATCACTTGGACTAAAGAGGGTAATATGACCACCTTTAATCAGACGTTGATACATGACTTTATTAAATTGAACACCGTAGTCTAAATGTCTAACACGGTTTTCTTCAACACCACGATTGTTTTTAAGTACAAGTAAGCTTTCAACTTCTAAGTGCCAAAGTGGGTAGAATAACGTTGCTGCGCCGCCACGAACACCACCTTGTGAACAACTTTTAACGGCTGTTTGGAAATGTTTGTAGAAAGGGATACAACCTGTATGAAATGCTTCACCATTACGAATAGTACTACCTAATGCACGAATACGCCCTGCATTAACGCCTATACCTGCACGTTGAGAAACATATTTAACAATCGCGCTTGATGTTGCATTAATAGAGTCTAATGAATCATCACATTCAATTAATACACACGATGAAAATTGACGAGTAGGTGTTCTAACACCTGCCATAATAGGCGTCGGTAGTGATATTTTAAATGTTGATATGGCGTTATAGAAGCCTTTAACATAGCTTAATCTAGTTTCTTTCGGGTATTTAGCAAATAAACAGGCGGCAACTAAAATATATAAAAACTGCGCGCTTTCATAAATTTCGCCATTAACACGGTTCTGTACTAAGTATTTACCTTCAAGTTGCTTAACTGCAGCATAACTGAAGTTTAAATCACGACTGTGATCTAAAAATAACGACATGTGTTCAAAATCACTTTCGTCGTAATCAACTAATAAGTGTTGGTCATATTTACCCGCTGCAACCAGCTTCACTATATGGTCATATAGTTTTGGTGGCTCAAATTGGCCATAAGCTTTCTTACGTAGATGAAATACTGCAAGTCTGGCAGCTAAATATTGATAATCAGGTGTCTCTTCTGATATTAAATCTGCTGCCGCTTTAATAATAGTTTCATGAATATCTGCAGTTTTAATCCCATCATAAAATTGAATATGAGATTTTAATTCAACTTGAGAAACAGAAACGTCATCAAGATTTTCAGCAGCCCAAGCAATAACGCGGTGAATTTTTTCTAAATCGATGGGTTCTTTTTCGCCATTGCGCTTGGTAACAAAAAGTTTATTAGTCATGAAAGGCCTGTGGTGTAAATTGTTATTGTTTTCTTTAGTTTTAAAACGTTATTTATCACTAAAGAGTCCTGTGTTGTTTCTGCTTTTCAAATAGTCTAATAAATAGGCTGGTTAAAAAGTGCATGCACAACATCTAGGGTTAGATTGTAAATATAGACACAAGATAATGAGGTTTTGGGTTTATTGCAAGTGATAAAAAAGTACTAATTTAACTTGATTTTTTCATTGATAGCATTAGGTTAGTAATGACTAACCTAGTACCGTTAAAAGCTTTAGTAATTTGCTAAAATCAATCTTTATTTGAAAAAAAATAATTAGTTAAAAATATTTTTATTTTTTTTATTATATTTTTATAACGATTAAATATGAAATCCAATGAAATATTTAATTTTGTTATTTATCAGTGGCTTAGTTGGTTTTGTTTGTAGTTTGAACAACTTGGTTGAAAAAAAAACAAATCAGTAAGTTATATTTTCTTACAGCATAAAATGTAGTTTACATCTAAGCTATCAGTTAACTTATGATTCTCAGAAATTGGGTTGTAATGAATACCACTAGCATCTATACAATTTAACCCATACTGTTCAGCCCAACTTATCAGTTGAGAAGGTTTTATAAATTTATCATGCTCATGTGTACCATCAGGGACTAATTTAAATATTTTCTCAGCGGCCAAAATAGCAAGTAAATAAGATTTCACGGTTTTATTGAGTGTAGAGAAAAAGACTAAACCACCGGGTTTAACTAAATTAGCACAGGCATTTATGATAGAAGCAGGGTCTGGCACATGCTCAAGCATTTCCATACAAGTGACCATGTCAAAACCTTCATGATTTTGTTGTGCTTTTTCTTCAGCGGTTATTTTTTCGTAATTAATGGTTAAACCTGACTCAAGGGCATGCAGTTTAGCGACGTTAAGCGGCTCTGTGCCCATATCTATACCAGTCACAATAGCGCCTAATTTCGCTAAAGACTCTGATAAAATACCACCACCACAACCTACATCAATAACTTTTTTAGAAAAAAGTTCACTTTGTTGTTCGCTAACATGTTGACATATAAATTGTACTCTTAGTGGGTTAACTTGATGTAACGGCTTAAAGTCTCCAGTTAAATCCCACCACTGATTTGCAATTTGCTCGAATTTAGCAATTTCAGCATCATTTACATTCAGCACTTTATTAGTTTCGGTCATGGTTATATCTAGTTAATTTTTGAATTATTCAATTCTAAACGAAACTTTTAGCTAAGCAAAGCGTAAACGAAGCTCAAACAGCAGCCAAAGTAATGAATTAGATCAATTTAACTGTGCATTTGTTGTTTTTATCATCATTTTTTCAATGGCTCGCCATCTCTTTGTAAATGGACAAATAAAGCTATTTGGCATCACTAAAAATTGTGCTATTATGCCGCGTTGATTTATATATTTTTTATGAAAATATAATAATAAAAATATTGTGATTTTATAGTTACATTTTAAGTTAAGGGATACGTCTATATATGTCAGATCTGGCCAAAGAAATAGTTCCAGTAAATATTGAGGATGAGCTAAAAACATCCTACCTAGATTATGCCATGAGCGTAATTGTTGGGCGTGCATTGCCTGACGTTCGTGATGGATTAAAACCTGTACATCGTCGCGTATTATTCGCGATGGAAGTTTTAGGGAATGATTGGAATAAACCTTATAAAAAATCTGCCCGTGTGGTTGGTGATGTTATAGGTAAGTATCACCCACATGGTGATACTGCTGTTTACGATACTATTGTTCGTATGGCGCAATCATTTTCTTTACGTTATATGTTGGTTGATGGTCAAGGTAACTTCGGGTCTGTTGATGGTGATAGTGCAGCTGCAATGCGTTATACCGAAATTAGAATGTCGAAAATTGCGCATTCTATTCTTGCCGACTTAGATAAAGAAACTGTTGATTTTGTACCTAACTATGATGGTACTGAATTTATTCCAGCAGTAATGCCTACTCGTATTCCTAACCTACTTGTTAATGGTGGTTCAGGTATCGCCGTAGGTATGGCAACTAATATTCCACCGCATAATTTAACTGAAGTTATTAACGGTTGTTTAGCCTTAATAGAAAACAGTGAAATTACGTTTGAAGAACTATTAACGCATATTCCTGGTCCTGATTTCCCTACTGCGGCTATTATTAGTGGTAGAGCGGGTATAGAAGAAGCTTACCGAACCGGTCGTGGTAAAATAAAAATTCGTGCTCGTGCAGAAATTGAAGTTCACGAAACATCAGGTAAAGAAACCATAATCGTTCATGAGTTACCATATCAAGTTAACAAAGCTCGCCTGATTGAAAAAATGGCTGAACTTGTTAAAGAAAAACGTCTTGAAGGTATTTCAGCTTTACGTGACGAGTCTGATAAAGACGGCATGCGTATGGTTATCGAGATTAAACGTGGTGAAGTAGGTGAAGTTGTTTTAAATAATTTATTTAAACTAACGCAAATGCAAGTGTCTTTTGGTTTTAATATGGTGGCATTAGGTAATGGCCAACCGAAAATATTTAATCTAAAAGAAATGCTTGAAGAGTTTGTTCTTCATCGCCGTGAAGTTGTTACACGCCGTACTATATTTGAACTTAGAAAAGCCCGTGACAGAGCACATATCTTAGAAGGTCTATCGATAGCCCTTGCTAATATTGAACCTATCATTGAGTTAGTGAAAACCTCTCCATCAAGAAAAGAAGCGGAAGAGCAGTTAGTTGCTAAAGGTTGGGACTTAGGTAATGTTAGCGCAATGTTAGAGCGCGCTGGTACTCATGCTGCTCGTCCTGAGTGGTTAGAGCCACAGTTCGGTATTCGTGATGACAAATATTATTTAACACCTGTTCAAGCAAAAGCTATTGTAGAGTTACAACTTTATAAATTAAGTGGTCTTGAACACGAAAAAATTCTAAATGAGTATAAAGAGTTATTAGATCTTATTGCAGAGTTAATGCTTATTCTAGAAAATCCTGAGCGTTTAATGGAAGTTATCCGTGAAGAACTAGAAGCTATTAGAGATGAGTTTGGCGATGAACGCCGCACTGAAATTACTAATGCCTCTCATGACTTATCTTTAGAAGATTTAATTACTGAAGAAGATGTTGTCGTAACACTTTCTCATGAAGGTTATGTTAAGTATCAAGTATTAAGTGATTATGAAGCTCAGCGTCGTGGTGGCAAAGGTAAAGCTGCAACCAAGATGAAAGAAGAAGATTTCATTGAGCGCTTATTAGTAGCTAATACACACGATACTATATTATGCTTCTCAGATCGCGGTAAGTTGTACTGGTTGAAAGTTTACCAGTTACCACTAGCAAGCAGAACGGCACGTGGCCGTCCAATTGTTAATATTTTACCATTAGAAAGCGGTGAACGTATTACGGCAATTCTACCTGTACGTGAATATGAAGAAGATAAATACATTATTATGGCGACAGCGTCTGGTACTGTTAAGAAAACAGCGTTAACTGCTTATAAAAATCAAAGAGCTAACGGTATTATTGCGTTAAACCTACGTGATGACGATACCTTAATTGGTGTTGATATTACTGATGGCAATAATGACATTATGTTGTTCTCAGATGCAGGTAAAGTTGTTCGCTTTAATGAAAAAGTTCGTGATAGTGAAACAGGTGAAATCAAGCTTGATCCTGAAACAGGCGAACAGCGTTGGGCATTAAAACCTATCGGTAGAACCGGTACTGGTGTTCGTGGTATTAAACTTGAAAACGACCAAAAAGTTGTTTCACTGATTGTACCTAAAAACGATGGTCCTATTTTAACCATTACTGAAAATGGTTTTGGTAAGCGTACTGACTTAAATGAATATCCTGCGAAGAGCAGAGCAACGAAAGGTGTTGTTTCTATTAAAGTCAGTGAGCGTAACGGTAAAGTCGTTGGTGCAGTTCAAGTTGAAGATCTTGATGAAATCATGGTTATTACCGATAACGGCACATTAGTACGAACACGTGTTAATGAAGTGAGTGTTATTGGCCGTAATACCCAAGGTGTTCGTTTAATTCGTACTGTTGAAGGTGAGCATGTTGTTGCACTTCAACGTATTGATGAAATTATTGAACCAGAACTACCTGAAGGAGAAGAAGGTGATAATGTAGATGCTATTGAAGCAGATGAAACATTAGCTTCTAATACTTCTGAGAGTACTGAACAGTTAGATAACGAAAGTACACCCGACGACCAATAACAGGCGTCACATATGATATAAAGGCGGCTAATAACCGCCTTTTTTTATGTTCAGGATGAACGGTATTTCGCGGTGCCATGGATGGCAAAGAGCGTGTATGTTCAGGATGAACGGTATATCAAGCGTATATTTCAAGCTTGATAAGTTAAATTTACCTATTTTGAGAAAAGATAATGTCAGAAGTATTTAATTTTTGTGCTGGACCCGCAATGTTGCCAAAACCAGTAATGGCAAAAGCCCAAGAAGAATTTATTCATTGGAACAACACCGGCAGTTCAGTAATGGAACTAAGCCATCGTAGTGATGTTTATATGGCTATGGCTGCAAAGGCTGAAGCCGATTTACGTGATCTTATGGCTATTCCAAACAATTACAAAGTACTATTTTGTCATGGTGGTGGTCGAGGTCAATTTTCAGCAGTACCGCTAAACTTACTACCACCAGGTAAATCAGCTGACTATATCGTTAATGGTTCATGGTCAAAAGCGGCAGCTATTGAAGCGAAAAACTTCGGTGAAATTAATGTTATTAATATTCGAGAAGAGCACTCTGACGGTGAAATAAGCCTTGTTCCAAGTGAACAATGGCCACTCAATAGTGATGCTGCCTATGTTCATTACTGTCCTAACGAAACGGTTGATGGTATTGAAATTAATGATGTGCCTAATACCAACGGTATTCCACTTGTTGCTGATATGTCATCCACTATCTTATCTCATGAAATAGATGTTAGTAAATTTGGTGTTATTTATGCTGGAGCTCAAAAAAATATTGGGCCTTCAGGTTTAACAATTGTCATTATCCGTGAAGATTTACTTGGGAATGCACAAAAAGCGACACCTTGTATCATGAACTACGAAACATCAGCAAACAATGATTCTATGTATAACACTCCGCCAACTTATGCGTGGTATCTAGCAGGATTAGTTTTTCAATGGCTTAAAGCATTTGGCGGCGTAAAAGCCATCGCCAAAGTTAACCAACTAAAAGCTGAATTGCTATATCAAACAATTGATGCGAGTGATTTCTATACTAATACTGTCGAACATCAATACCGAAGTAAGATGAATATTCCATTTTGGCTTAAAGATGAAAGCTTAAATGAAAAGTTTTTAGCACAAGCTGAACAGCGAGGCTTAATGGCTTTACAAGGTCATAGAATTGTCGGTGGTATGCGTGCAAGTATATACAATGCA
Organism: Colwellia sp. 20A7; assembly: GCF_009832865.1. NCBI lineage: Bacteria > Pseudomonadati > Pseudomonadota > Gammaproteobacteria > Alteromonadales > Colwelliaceae > Colwellia > Colwellia sp. 20A7. Next base: position 2,112,023 of record NZ_CP047130.1, read on the forward strand.
ATGCCAATTGAAGGTGTGCAAGCGTTGGTTGATTTTATGCAAGAATTTGAAAAGGGGAATAAGTAGTATGGAGCAGTTAACATTACAGCCAATTGGCAAGATTAACGGCGAGATTTTCTTACCAGGCTCAAAAAGCTTATCTAATCGTGCATTGCTAATTGCAGCATTAGCGAGTGGCGTGACTAAAATTACTAACTTACTTGTTAGTGAAGATATTGAGCATATGCTTAACGCATTAACAACACTTGGAATAAAATACACGTTAAGTGATTGTGGTACAGAATGTACTGTTGTTGGCAATAATGGCTTTTTTAAAACAGATACACCATTAGAGTTATATTTAGGTAATGCTGGTACGGCTATGCGCCCATTGTGTGCAGCATTAGCTGCTAGTGAAGGCGAATTTGTTTTAACAGGTGAGCCAAGAATGAAAGAAAGACCTATTGGTCACTTGGTCGATGCACTTGCACAACTTGGTGCGGGTATAGAATACCTTGAAAATAAAGATTATCCACCAGTTAAAATATCTGGTAAAGCGTTAACAGGTAATATTGTCAGTATTGATGGTTCAATTTCAAGTCAGTTTTTAACGGCGATATTAATGATAGCGCCTTTATTAAAAACAGACACTAAAATTGAAATTGAAGGCGAATTAGTCTCTAAACCATATATAGATATTACACTTAATATCATGAGTCGATTTGGCGTTGATGTAAAAAACAACAACTATCAATCTTTCACGGTAACTGGTAATCAATCTTACCAAGCTGTTGAAAAGTATATGGTCGAAGGCGATGCATCTTCAGCGTCATACTTTTTAGCTGCCGGTGCAATTAAAGGTGGAAAAGTCACTGTACATGGTGTTGGAACATTAAGTGTTCAAGGTGATAAGCATTTTGCTGATGTACTCGAGAAAATGGGTGCAGAGGTTACTTGGGCTGATGAATCTATCACTGTTGTGGGTAAACCACTGACGGCGGTTGATATGGATATGAATCATATCCCTGATGCGGCAATGACCATTGCAACAACCGCACTTTTTGCGAAAGGCACAACAAGCATTCGTAATATTTATAATTGGCGAGTTAAAGAAACCGATAGATTAACAGCTATGGCAACAGAGCTCAGAAAAGTTGGAGCAGAGGTTGTTGAGGGTGAAGATTTTATCTCTATTACACCGCCAGAAACATTAAAACACGCTGAAATTGATACTTATAACGATCATCGTGTTGCGATGTGTTTTTCGCTTGTGGCTTTAAGTGATACACCAGTCACTATCAATGACCCTAAATGTACCGCGAAAACATTTCCTGATTATTTTGACAAGTTAGCGGAAGTTTCTTGTTAAACAGGTTAACAGATATTTTTTTGGCGATTTTAATATATAAATCCAGTATAATTCTGCCGATTTTTGACATAAGGAGAAATATGTATGCTGGAAAGCATTCCCGTAATTACTATTGATGGCCCAAGTGGGGCAGGCAAAGGAACTGTTGCCAGAATTGTGGCTGAACAGCTTGGCTGGCACTTACTCGATAGTGGTGCTATCTATCGTGTACTTGCTGTAGCAACCCAACATCATCATGTTAACCTTGATGATGAGGAACATTTGATTCCTATGGCTGCACACCTGGATGTACAATTTGAAATAACGGTCGAAGGCGAAAGTAAAGTTATTTTAGAAGGTGAAGATGTCACTGACACTATTAGAACAGAAGAAATTGGTGCTTTAGCGTCAAAAGTGGCTGCCTTTCCACGTGTTCGTGAAGCTTTACTACGCCGACAGCGTGCATTTAGTGTTGCTCCTGGGCTAGTTGCTGATGGTCGCGATATGGGAACGGTTGTTTTTTCTAAAGCACCAGTGAAAGTATTTTTGACGGCTAGCGCAGAAGAAAGAGCCGAACGCCGATTTAATCAGTTGAAAGAGAAGGGCTTTGATGTTAAAATCGGGCGCCTTTTGGATGACATACGTCAACGAGATGAAAGAGATAGCAACCGAGAAGTAGCTCCTCTTATTCCCGCAGAAGGTGCGTTAATTATTGATTCTACTGGCCTTTCTATACAAGAAGTGGTCAATAAAGTCCTTTCATTTGCGAATGGAAAGTTAACATAAACCCTTATTTTTTTTATTGATGTTGAAAAACTTAATAAAAATAAATTTAACTAAAGCCTACGTCATGGATGTACCGAGGCTAAATTAATAACCCCATGAAACAATGATGTTGACTGGATTAATAACTGAGTTAATAGACAAGTTATGATGGAAAATTTTGCAGAACTTTTTGAAGAAAGTTTAAAAGAAATCGAAACTCGCCCGGGTTCAATTATCCGTGGCACAATCGTTAAAGTAACCAAAGACAACGTAATTGTTGACGCTGGTCTTAAATCTGAGAGTGTAATCTCAATCGACCAATTCAAAAACGCTGCAGGCGAAGTTGAAGCGGTTGTTGGTGATGAAGTGGATGTATCGCTTAAAGCTACAGATGATGGTTTCGGTGAAACTATACTTTCACGTGACGATGCTAAACGTCACGAAGCATGGCAAGTACTTGAAAAAGCTTACGAAGAAAAAGAAACTATTATCGGTGTTATCAACGGTAAAGTTAAAGGTGGTTTCACGGTTGAAGTTAGCAATATTCGCGCTTTTTTACCGGGTTCATTAGTTGACGTACGTCCAGTACGTGACACAGCTCACCTTGAAGGTAAAGATTTAGAATTCAAAGTTATTAAGCTTGATCAAAAGCGTAATAACGTAGTTGTTTCACGTCGTGCTGTTATCGAAGCTGAAGGCAGTGCAGAACGTGATGAATTACTAGAGTCATTAGCGGAAGGCCAAGAAGTTAAAGGTATCGTTAAGAACCTTACTGACTACGGTGCATTCGTAGACTTAGGCGGCATTGACGGCCTACTTCACATCACAGATATGGCTTGGAAACGCGTTAAGCACCCAAGTGAAATTGTAAATGTTGGTGATGAAATTCAAGTTAAAGTATTGAAATTTGACCGTGAGCGCACTCGTGTATCTCTAGGTATGAAGCAGTTAGGCGAAGATCCATGGGTAGCAATTGCTAACCGTTACCCAGAAGGTTCTAAACTTTCTGGTCGCGTAACTAACTTAACTGACTACGGTTGTTTCGTTGAAATCCAAGAAGGCGTTGAAGGTTTAGTTCACGTTTCTGAAATGGATTGGACTAACAAAAACATCCACCCATCTAAAGTTGTTAACTTAGGTGACACAGTTGAAGTTCTAGTACTAGAAATTGACGAAGAACGTCGTCGTATTTCTCTAGGTCTTAAACAGTGTATTGCTAACCCTTGGGAAGAGTTTGCTAAAAACTTCAACAAAGGCGATAAAGTATCAGGTAAGATCAAGTCAATTACTGACTTCGGTATCTTCATTGGTCTTGACGGCGGCATAGATGGTTTAGTTCACTTATCTGATATTTCATGGGCTGGCGGTGAAGAAGCTGTTCGTGATTATAAGAAAGGCGATGAAATCACTGCTATCGTACTTCAAGTTGACCCTGAGCGTGAGCGTATCTCTCTTGGCGTTAAACAAGCTGAAGATGACCCGTTCAACATGTACCTAACTGATAAGAAGAAAGGTACTATTGTTACTGGTAAAGTAACTGAAGTTGACGCTAAAGGCGCTACAATTGAGTTAGCTGAAAGTGTTGAAGGTTACTTACGTGTTAGCGACATTTCTGTAGAACGTATCGAAGATGCATCTACAGTAATTAAAGTTGGTGATGACGTTGAAGCTAAGTTTATGGGTGTGGATCGTAAGAACCGTACTATCAGCTTATCTATCAAAGCAAAAGACCAAGCAGAAGAGCGTGATGCAATGGATAACCTAAACCAAGTTGAAGAAACTGGTTTAAGTGCTATGGCAGCAGCGTTCAAAAACGCTAAAAACTAATATCTTGTAACAAGATACTAATTTTATTTTTTGCACTTTTTATAGATTGTATTACACTATAAAAAGACTAGGTGAGGAGAGTATAATTACTCTCCTCTTATATTAACCTCATTAGCACGATGCTAGATGAATACTGGAGGGTCTATGACCAAATCAGAACTCATTGAAAAACTAGGTGATAAATTAAGTCATTTGTCAGCTAGAGATGTAGAACAATCGATTAAAGAAATCTTAGAATTAATGGCGCAATCTTTATCTAAAGGTGAACGCATTGAAATTAGAGGGTTTGGTAGTTTTTCATTACATTATCGTGCTCCAAGAGTTGGTAGAAACCCAAAAACAGGTGAATCAGTTGAGTTAAGTGGTAAATACGTACCTCACTTTAAACCTGGTAAAGAGTTACGAGAAAGAGTTAATCTTTCAGTAGCTTAATTGTGGTGTTCTTGTAAGCTCATTGCAAAAGAAACAAAAAAATTAGATAATAAACGGTATACTTCAGTATACCGTTTTTTTTTGTTATTTATTTTGTTTTATATTCAAAAGACGGTTATGTAATTTCACCAACAACTTCAAGCGAGATAGTCCACGTGCGAATTTATTTTACTCTTTTATTAGTTCTAATTTTACTCGCTATTGCCTTTGTTTTTGGTAGTCAAAATGAACAAATAATTTCATTAAATTATTTGATTGCTAGAGTCGAGCTTTCTATTGCTGCAGCTGTTAGTTTATTTACCGCGATTGGATTTTTTCTTGGTTTATTAGCGACCATCATATGGCGATTGATCCGCAAAGGTAAAAAATCATTAGCTAAAAACCGCTCAACTGAAATATAGAAATAAGTAATCAAATGATAGAGCTCCTTTTCTTACTACTCCCGGTAGCTATGGCCTATGGCTGGTTTATGGGACGAAATAGCATAAAACAAAAAGATCAAACCATTAAACAAGACTTGTCCATCAAGTATTCTACGGGTTTAAATTACCTATTATCTAATCAAAAAGACAAAGCAATAGATTCACTACTAGACGCATTAAAAGTTGAAGATGATAGTGTTGAAGCACATTTTGCTATGGCTAATCTTTTTCGTAAACGAGGTGAGCTTGATAGAGCATTAAAAGTACATGAGCATTTAGTGCGTCATGGCAACCTACCTACAAAAGATAAACAACAAGCGGTATTTGAATTAGGTAAAGATTTTTTAAGTGCAGGTTTATATGATCGCGCTGAAAAAATGTTTAATAAATTATTAAAATCTCCAGATTACGGCTTAAAGTCATTAACTTATTTATTGCAAATATTTCAATCAACGAAAGATTGGCAGCGTGGTATTGGTCATAAGAAATTAGCCATTAAATTTAATGATAAACGTTTATTGCATACATTAGCTAACTTTTATTGTGAACAAGCAACAACTGCTTTTGAGCAAGATAAGTTTATTGAAGTAATCGAATTACTTGAACAAGCACTTAAGCTTGATCCTAATTCTTGTCGTGCTAATTGGTTAATGGCTAAGATTTATGAAAATCATAAGCAGTGTGAATTAGCGGGCAAATGTTACCAAGATATCTATAAACAGGATAAAGATTTTTTTCCTGATGTTATCGATCAAATGCATCAGTGCTACCTTGATCTTGATGCCAGTGATGAATTTTTTAGTTTTATTAAAAAAGTTTATGATGAAACGGCTAGCTCAAGTGCACTTATTGCTTACTTAAGTCATGTTGAGAAAAAGCATGGTAATAAAAAGGCTAAAGAGTTTTTATTATCAGCACTTAAACGTAGACCGACCATTCGAGGCTTCAAACATCTGGTTAAAATGGAAATGAGCCAAAGTGATGAAGTAGAGAATAAGGCTAGTTTGGATTTGATAAAAGATCTAATCAGTGAATATTTAAAACTTAAACATAGATATAGCTGTCGTAGTTGTGGCTTTAATAGTTCTACCCATTATTGGTCTTGTCCATCATGTCATGAGTGGGAACAACTTAAGCCTGTGCGTGGTCTTGAAGGCGAGTAGTCTTAATCTGCGTTATCATACTTTGCTATTTCGGCGTCATAAGTACTCATTGACTAACGTCAACTCCGTGCTTATTCCTTGAACTAGCTTTGTTTGATTTAGCAGATAAAGCCGACTAATTTAACATTGTTATTATAAGTTTCAAATAACACGTCCTTCCGGTTGTGTCTTAAGCCGGAATCTATAGCTATTAACATAAATTATACCGTAAGAGCGACATTGTCGCGTGAAAGAATTAAGAATAGGAACCCTCATGTTTGATCCAAAAGTTGTTGTCGCTTTAGACTTTGATAAAAAAAACGATGCCTTGTCGTTTGTTGACAGAATATCTCCGACAGATTGCAAGCTTAAAGTTGGCAAAGAAATGTTTACCTATTTTGGTCCTGACTTTGTGAAAACGTTAACAGGGAAGGGCTTTGATGTCTTTCTTGATTTAAAATTTCACGATATTCCTAATACAGTTGCTAAAGCGGTGACTGCTGCCGCAGATCTTGGTGTATGGATGGTTAATGTACATGCTAGTGGCGGTAGTCAAATGATGACAAAAGCAAAACAAGCATTAGATAACTATGGTAATGATTCTCCACTGCTAATTGCTGTCACGGTACTAACCAGTATGAGTGAAAACGATTTACGTGGTTTAGGCATTAATAAAACACCGGCAGAGCAAGTGAACTTTTTAGCTAATCTAACCAAAGAAAGTGGTTTAGACGGTGTTGTTTGTTCAGCAATGGAAGCTGAGCAGCTAAAATTATCGCTTGGCCAAGAGTTTAAGTTGATTACACCAGGTATTCGACCTGCAGGCTCATCTAAAGATGATCAACAACGTATTATGACACCTGAGCAAGCAATCGCAGTTGGTGTTGATTATTTAGTGATAGGACGTCCAATTACACAAGCGGTTGATCCACAATTAGTATTAGAGCAAATAAATGCTTCAATAAGTTAATACAATAAGCGCTATACAATACTTATTGTAATAGGTGGAAATGCATATCAGGACGGGACATAAACAATAAAAAAGGCTAGATGGAATCATCTAGCCTTTTTTGATCTTAAAATTACAAAAGTAATATTAAAAACGTGATTTTGATAATTTATTTTTTATAGTTATGAATATAACTAACTAAATCTAATACTTTATTTGAATAGCCAATTTCATTGTCATACCAAGAAACTACTTTTACAAACGTATCAGTTAACGCAATACCTGCTTTAGCATCGAATACTGAAGTACATACTTCACCAACAAAATCATTAGAAACAACAGCGTCTTCAGTGTAATCTAATACACCTTTTAGTTCGCCTTCTGTTGCTGCAGCTTTCATAGCTTGGCAAATTTCTTCATAAGTCGCAGGGTTATTTAAGTTAACAGTTAAATCAACTACTGAAACATCTGGTGTTGGAACACGAAATGCCATACCTGTTAATTTACCGTTTAACGCTGGAATAACTTTACCAACGGCTTTTGCTGCACCGGTTGATGATGGAATAATATTCTGACCAGCACCACGTCCGCCGCGCCAATCTTTAGCTGAAGGACTATCTACTGTTTTTTGTGTTGCTGTTGTTGCATGCACTGTAGTCATTAAACCATCTTTAATGCCCCAGTTATCGTTTAACACTTTAGCAATTGGCGCTAAACAGTTAGTAGTACAAGAAGCATTAGATACAACATCTTGGCCCGCATATTCACCTAAGTTAACACCACAAACAAACATTGGCGTATCATCTTTAGACGGTGCTGAAAGAACAACTTTTTTAGCGCCAGCTTCAATATGTTTACGTGCTGTTTCGTCTGTTAAGAATAAGCCAGTTGATTCAACTACAACATCAACATCAATTTCATTCCATTTTAAATCGGCTGGATTACGCTCTGCTGTTACACGTACCACTTTATCATTAACGATAAGTTGTCCGTCAACAACATCAACCGTGCCATTAAAACGGCCGTGAGTTGAGTCATACTTCAACATGTATGCCATGTAATCAATATCAATTAAATCATTAATACCAACTACTTCAATATCATCTCTTGCTGCAGCAGCACGAAACACAAAACGACCAATACGGCCAAAACCATTTATACCAACTTTAATTGTCATAGAACTCTCCCGGGAAACTCAATATGTAGTAAAATTACACCATTTTAGGAAAATTTCAAGTTAAAGTTTGCTTATATGGCGTTAAATGTCATTTTAAGTTAATTATTTACATGTTTTTTCTGATAAACCGACATTTATGCTAAAGTATTTTAGCTTATGTGGTTTTATTCGCTATTTTCATGATTTAGCAACAGCTGCATGTTAGAATAAAGCTATTCCGATGTACTTTTTTCTTTTTATTTTTTGATAATAAAGATAATGACCGTTACATCAGTATAACGCTTTTATATAGTTAAATTTAAAAATATAAAGTCAGCACTTCGTGTAGAGCATTAATCTTTAGGAAAATAATTTTATGACACAGGATAAAATTTTGTGTGACATCGGTTTTATTGGCTTAGGTGTTATGGGCAAAAACCTTGTACTGAACCTTGCTGATAATGGTTATAATATCGCAGCTTTTGATTTGTCAGCCGAAAAAGTTCAAGGCGTTATTGAGCAAGATAAAAAGGAAAACACAACGGGTTTACCCCGTGTTTATGGATGTTCATCCTATACTGAATTATTAGCTCAATTAAAAGCACCTCATCTTATTGTGTTGAGTGTCCCTGCTGGCTCACCTGTTGATCAAGTTTGTGAGAGTTTAATTGGTGCAGGGGTTCAGCCAGACGATATTGTTATTGATACAGGAAATAGCCTTTGGGTTGATACTGTTGCTCGAGAACAAAAATATAAAAATAACTTTCTATTATTTTCTTCTGCTGTTTCAGGAGGAGAAGTTGGTGCACGTTTTGGACCTTCATTAATGCCAAGTGGTTCACCTTATGCTTGGACTCGGGTCAAGCCTATTTGGGAAGCCATCTCAGCTAAAGTTGATGCAAATACAGGAAAGCCTATTGAACGGACTAAACCTGGACAAGTTATCACTGAAGGTGAACCTTGTGCCACTTATATTGGGCCTGCTGGAGCAGGACATTATGTGAAAATGGTGCACAATGGAATCGAATATGCTGACATGCAAATTATTTGTGAAGCCTATCATATTCTCAAATCTGGTCTTGGTTTGTCTTCTGATGAAATAGCTGACATTTTTGAAAAGTGGAATAGTGGCTTGCTTGACAGTTACTTGATGGAAATTAGTGTTGAAGTTCTCCGACATAAATCGGTTGATACAGGCACTACACTTATCGATCTTATCCTCGATAAAGCAGGACAAAAAGGCACAGGGCTTTGGACTGCCATGAGTAGTTTGGAAGTAGGGTGCCCGGCACCTACTATTGCCCAAGCAGTTTATGCTCGTTCAATTTCGTCTTTTAAAGAGTTAAGAGTTAAGGCTTCTACAATATTAAGTGGCCCTGGCGAGGTAAGCTTATCAAATCAAGAAAAACAAGATTATATTGTTCAACTTCATGATGCTATTTACTGCGCTAAAATGTGTGCATACGCACAAGGTTTTCAATTAATGAAGTTAGCGGCGAAGGAACATGGTTGGACACTGGATTTTGCTAGTATTGCTAAGATTTGGCGAGCAGGTTGTATTATTAGAGCTACATTTTTACAATCAATTGTTCAAGCCTATGCAAGAGATGAAAATTTAGATAATTTATTATTAGATAGCTTTTTTGCTGAGCAATTGAACGCACGTCAGTCTAATTGGCGTAAAGCAATTTGTGGTGCAACCATGTTTGGTATACCAAATGGTGCACTCTCATCTGCATTATCATATTATGATTCTATACGTAGCGAAATGCTGCCAGCAAACTTGTTGCAAGGGCAACGAGACTTTTTTGGTGCGCATACTTTTGAACGTCTTGATAAAGCGGACGGTAAAAAATATCATGTTGAATGGTCTACTGCAGAGCGTAAAACTGTTGTTGTAGAATAGCTATTAAGCACTGAAACTCATATTAATAAGGCTTGTAGCCCTTAGGAGAAATATTGATGAACGATCATTATAAAGAAAAACTAAGTGAAGATGCTTATAAAGTTTGCCGGTTAGCTGCGACAGAACAGCCATTTTCGGGAATTTATAATGATCATTGGCTACCAGGCACATACCTGTGTGCTTGTTGCGATAAACCTTTATTTAATAGTGACAGTAAATTCAATGCTGGTTGTGGTTGGCCTAGCTTTTCTTCTTCCATTGAAGGTAATGTTGCTTACTTTGAAGATGAAACTCATAATATGAGCCGTACAGAAATCCAATGTAAGGATTGTCAGTCACACCTTGGTCATGTATTTGACGACGGACCTATGCCAACCGGCAAAAGATATTGTGTGAATTCGCTCAGTTTAACTTTTAAAAACAATTAAGCATTACTATCTCTCAGCATATAATTATCTCTACCATTTTACTGTTAATGGCTGCGAACAAAATGACTCACATCTTGGTGAGTCATTTATACAATCACTTTGTGTCACAACCTTAAATTACCATTCCTTATAGCAAATAATTTAACGGTTCCCATCGCCTAAAGGAAATCGTTTACTACAATGCCTATCAAAGAAAACAACGTATAATATTATTTATCGAAATATAACGAGAAAACCCCGTGATCCGAGCGGAGCGAAAGTCGCGGGGATGAATCGTTAAGTTATCCTTGCTCTTGAATGTATTTTCGAATTGTATCAGCAGAAGCGTTGCCGACTGAACAGACAAAATATCCGTCAGACCAAAACGTTTTTTCAACCCAAAAATGCTTTTTAAGATCAGGGTACCGACTCCAGACCATCTTATTGGTTTGTTGTTTGATTCTTCTCACATGCTGCCCAATAGAATATTTTGGAGAAACACACAAAAGTACATGGACATGATCTTTGTCTACTTCAATTTCCTCAACCGTAAAATCAGAGCACTCCGAAATACTGAGGATAGGTTCTTTAACAAACCTCCCTTTTTCACCTGTAAGTAGCTGTTTACGATATTTAACCACGAGTATTAGGTGTAGTGCAATTAGGTACTTGCAATGTGAACTTGATTGAAATTACATTTGACAAACTCGTTTTATACAGTAGTCTATACAGTATATGAAGAAAACGCTCAGATACAATTATCGGCTCAAACCGACAGCAGCACAGGAAGCTAAGTTCGTTGAGTTTGGCTCATATGCGCGTGGGTTGTGGAATTTGTTGCTGTCTGAGAATATGCGTCGCTACCGCTACGATAAAACGTTTTTGTTTTACAACGAAATGGCGAGGTTAATTCGTGAACTGAAAAAGTTCGACGAATTCGCTTGGTTAAAAGCCTTTGACTCTGCGGCATCACAACAAGTAGCACGCGATCTTGATTTAGCTTTAAAGAACTCGTTCGCAAAAGGCAGAGTTCAACGATTCCCGACTTTCAAGGTGAGTTTTAAGCAGAAGAAACGGCACGACGATAGTTTTCGGTGTGTGAATAACTCCAACTGTGTCCGTATTGAAAAAGGCGCTATTAGTCTTCCAAAAGTAGGTAAGGTTCCGTTGATTTTACATCGGGATTTAGCTAGTAAGATTAAAACGGCTACGATTCAATTTAAGCACGGTAAATGGTATATTTCACTGACTCAGGAAGTCGAGTGTAAAAGTGCAAAGCAAGTGTTATCAACGCTTGTAGGTTATGATATCAACAGTCAGTATACGGTTGTTGGTTCAAATGGTTGGTATGTTAAAAACCCAAAAGCTTTTAAAAAGGCATCGGTAAAACTAAAGCAAATTCAAGTCCAACTGAGTCGCCGGAAGAAGGGCTCTATACGCTGGCAAAAAACCAAAGCACGCTTAAATAAACTTCACGGAAAAATCTCTCGGCAACGCTTAGCGTTCGCTCACGAAGTATCATGTTCGATAGCCAAGACCAGTGATATCATCGTGTTTGAGGATTTAAACGTAAAGGGAATGCAGCAGTTCAACGGTCAAATGGTGAATGATAATGTGATGGGTATGATCACAGGCTTGGCCAAGTATAAGGCAGAATTAAATGGTGCTGTTTACCATGAAATAGGTCGATTTGTGAAATCATCGGGGATCTGTCATGAATGCAAACACGAGCATAAGTTCGATTTAAGCGTACGAGAATTTTCCTGTGAAAGCTGCGGATTAGTGCAGTGCAGAGATTTAGCAGCCGCTAAGTCTGTTGCCGATACGGGCGAAAAAGATTTAATGGCGACTGGGATAGTTGTCAGGGCATTGCCCAAATTTCAGCAGAAATCACCTTCTAAAACGAAAGTCTTTGAGCAGTCAAAGTTTGGTGTGGAAACTGAGAAAAAAGAAGCAGCCTAGTCATCAAAAACTAGATTGCAGAAGCCCCATGATCCGAGCGAAGCGAAAGTCGCGGGGTAGTTCACAGAATAACGAAGATAAACGAATAAAATAACGCGTTGATAAATATTGTCTATTCTAAGGGGTGACCTATAAATTTTAATTGTATATCAATAATATTGATCTATTACCTTAAAATCAGGCTAGGTAATAACGAATTAATAGCGTTGTAATAATTGTAGTTTTTCTCATTAAATTATTATGTAACCTATAGAGAAATATTACGTCTTGCATTACAATATGCCAAAATTAAATATCCACCTTAGTCTAGTTTTTTATTTTTTTAATTAGGCTAAGATTATTATATTAAACTTTCGCTCAATCACTTGAAATATAAGGCTTAACTAATGACGTCTCATCTTGAGGAAGAATATCAGATCAGCTGGCAAGAACGCCAAACTTTCGCAGAAAATATGCAACCAATCATTGGTCAGCTATTTAGAAATAAAGGAATTGAAATATCTGTTTATGGTAGACCGTTATTAAATGCTTCACCTATTGATATCATTAAAGCGCATAAATCAGTTGCTTTACATGAAGAAAGTAAATTACGCCTACGTGAAAGTTTTCCATTTGTTGAAGCGTTAAGCAAAATGTCATTAGCACCTGCACGTATTGATGTAGGTAAATTGGCATACCGTTACTTATTCAAAGATAAGTCTAATGGCTTGTCTATTGAGAAATATTTAGAAAAAGAATTAGAAACAGTCAATACGACAAATAATGTAGACCAAGGGCAAGATGTTGTTTTATATGGTTTTGGACGTATTGGTAGACTTCTTGCTCGTTTGTTAATTGAACAAACTGGTCCTAATGCTAAATTAAATCTTCGCGCTATTGTTTTACGTCCAAGTAAAGGCGGAGATGATTTAGAAAAACGTGCAAGTTTATTACGTAGAGACTCTGTGCATGGTGCATTCAATGGTAGCATTACTATTGATAAAGAAAATAATGTAATTAAAGCCAATGGTGCTTTTATTAAAGTTATTTATGCAAATTCACCTTCAGAAGTAAATTACATTGAGCATGGTATTAACAATGCCCTTGTTGTTGATAACACCGGTATCTGGACTGACGAAGATGGCTTAAGTCAACATCTACAGTCTAAAGGTGTTGCAAAGGTTTTATTAACAGCACCTGCGAAAGGCGATATTAAAAATATCGTTTATGGTGTTAACCAAAGCATGATTTTACCGGAAGATAAAATTGTTTCTGCTGCAAGTTGTACAACGAATGCGATTACTCCTGTTCTTAAAGCATTAAATGATGAATTTGGTATTCGTAACGGTCATGTTGAAACTATTCACTCTTATACTAATGATCAAAACTTAATTGATAATTATCATAAAGCGCCTCGTCGTGGTCGCAGTGCACCACTCAACATGGTTATCAGCACTACAGGTGCAGCAAAAGCAGTTGCAAAAGCACTACCTGAACTTGCAGGTTTGTTAACGGGTAATGCTATTCGTGTTCCTACGCCAAATGTCTCTATGGCCATCATGAATTTAAATCTGAAAAAAGAGACTGATAAAGATAGTTTGAACAACTATTTACGTGAGATGTCATTAGAATCAGACTTACAAAATCAAATTGATTACACTGCTTCAAATGAAATTGTTTCAACAGACTTGGTGGGCTCGCGCTATGCTGGTGTTGTAGACTCACAAGCAACAATTGTTGATGGTGATCGCGCGGTTTTATACGTATGGTATGACAATGAGTTTGGTTATAGCTGTCAGGTAGTACGTGTTATGTTAGAAATGGCAGGTATTACAATACCAACTTTACCAGTAAACTAATAATATAATTAACTGAACAAGTTATACCTTGAAACGCCTTCATTAAATTGTAGGCGTTTTTTATGCTTAAAATTTATTGGATTGTTTTGTTATACCTGTTTCATTAATTAAGTGAACAATTTTATACATAGAAAAAATTGCCAAATACAAGGCACTTTATCTTCGCATCACTATAAACAACGCTTAGGTTTAGGTAAACCTGCATATTTGGTCGCTTGTTTGGCTGGCCCGTCTGGAAATAAACGAAAAAGATAACGGCTATTGGCTTTATCTTCACCGAACTCAGCTTTCATTGCTTTTGTTAAGGCTCTCATTGCTGGAGAAGTGTTATAGGTTAAATAAAACTGACGAACAAAATTGATTATTTCCCAATGCTCAGCTGTTAATACAAAACTATCTTGATCTGCCATTACTTGCGCTAAATCGGCTTGCCATTGGGTATAATCTAACAGATAACCTTGTTTATCTGTGTCAATTTGTGCGCCTTTAAAGTCTATTGCCATGTTATTACTCTGTCATTTTCAAAAGTCAGTGAAACTAAATCTGCCATCTCAATTTGTGTGAAAACCGCTTCATTGATCTTAATTGCACGAGCATTAGCATGCTGTGCTATCACGTTGAGCTTTATGTTAATTGGGTTTTCAATGTTATCAGTTAAATTATTATTTGAATTATCGATTAAGTTATCGATTAAATTATCCGTTAAATGATGGTGTAAGTTATAGCAGCCATCATCAATAAAAACGATCACATCGTTATCACCAAGCACTTGCAAACATTGTGAATAATCATTGGTAGTAAAGGCACTTTGACGAACAATATGTAGTGTAGTCATAAACGTAATTCCTTGGCGCTTATCCGTAAATTAGTAAAAATATAAAGGAGTTCAAACTAAAAACACTAAAACCTTAAAATGGTATTATGCGATGTTAATTTATGCGCAAAATCGCGTTGATTTAATACCTGTACTGCCTCAATATGAAAAGTAGCAGGTAAATTACGCTCTTCTAACGAGCTTTGGCATACATAAATATCTTCAATATCGTAAAACTCAAAAGCTGAAAACGTTTTAAGGTAATCCTTAACTGAAATAGCAGAGCCATCTTGCCCTTGTACTAGTTGCCAAACGCCATCTCCTTGAAAGAATAATGAAACGGGTTGTTCAAAAGAGCCAAAAACCAAGGCAATATCTACAGAATCCTTCCCTGCGGTATCACTATAAGGTGCTTTACTATTAAGTATCGCTAGTGTTTTTAATGGGTTGTTACTCATTACAACTGCACCATCCTATCTGCTTTTGTTGAAAGTTCAACTAACTCTCCTAGGCCTGAAACAGTAAAAATTGAGTGTATAGATTCAGTATTTTCATCACTCATTCCACGTTTTTCTGCTGCTGTAATACACAAATGTAAGGGGAGGTTATAGGTTTGTTGTAATCGCTGCCAATGTTGTATCGCTTGAAATTCATCACTGGCTATTTGAATGCCCTTATTCGCATGCATAACACCGTTTTGGTAAAAGAAAACACCTACAAGCTCAATACCACTTTGAAGAGCAGTTTCAATATAATCAAGCGCTGTAACGCTTAAATTACTATAAGGGGAGGTGGTGACAAGAACGGCAAGTTTCTTCACGGTTACATCTCTATTTTGTGTATTAATAAGCGTCATCTGTTATACCAATGAAAAACTTTACATGTTAGGCATAAAAAAGCCCCGCGATTGCGAGGCTTGGTATTATAACGTTTTTTTTTGAGACTAAAAGCTAATTAGCTTAAGCTGATATACAGCTTTATTAGTCATCGCCACCGAATACACCTAGAAGGTGAAGAAGGTGAACAAAAATATTATAAATATTTAAGTATAATGAAACAGTTGCTCTAATATAATTACGTTCGCCACCGTTAATAATACGGCTAGTATCAAACAAAATTAAACCAGACATAATCATGATAACACCAGCACTAATAGCTAATGATAACGCTGGAATTTGGAAAAACATATTAGCAATCATTGCAACAAATACAACAATCAAGCCTGTCATCAAAAAACCACCCATAAATGAGAAGTCTTTTTTACTTGTTAATGCGTATCCAGATAAAGCGAAAAATATTAATGCTGTACCACCAAGCGCTTGCATGATCATTGCTGGACCACCAGGCATAGCTGCATAGCCATTAAGCATTGGCCCTAATGATGCACCCATTAAACCAGTGAAAGCAAAAATCCAGTAAATACCACTGGCAGAATCGGCTTTTTTATTAACAACAAACATTAAACCAAAAGCAACTAACATCATCACAAGTGCTGCCATGTGTGACAGGTTAATTGCCATTGAAACGCCAGCAGTCACGGCACTAAATGCTAGTGTCATAGATAAAAGCATATAAGTATTTTTTAATACTTTGTTAATTTCAATCGCTGAGCTTTTACTCGCGGTTTGAAAATTCATATTAGTTTGCATAAAACTTCCTTTAAGGTTTAATTATAATAACTTTAAATCTTTTACATGTTATAACTAAGATAAGGGCGTTTATATAAAGTTCAAGTATTTTTTCTTAACATTAACTAACGACCTTCTGACATATTATGACATGGTGATTTTTAAATAGCTAGTTTAGCACTGCTGATATTTATCAATAATTTGTTTCCGTTTGTAACATGTTAAACTGTGGTCATTAACCATGCCACATGCTTGCATATGAGCATAACAAATAGTTGAACCAACAAACTTAAACCCACGCTTTTTCAAATCCTTACTCCAAGCATCCGACTCAGTACTTGTGGCGGGATAATCGTTCAACGTTTTATATTCTTTAACAATCGTTTTGTTATCGACAAAGCCCCACATATAATTACTAAAGCTACCAAACTCTTGCTGAATTTTAATAAATAGTTGTGCATTGTTGATCGCCGCGTTAATTTTGCCGCGATGACGAATAATTTCAGGGTTCAGTAATAATTGCTCAACTTTATCCTGATCATATTGTGCAACAATATTCACATCAAAGTTTGCAAACGCATCGCGGTAGCCATTTCTACGTTTTAATATTGTGTACCAACTTAAACCGGCTTGTGCAGATTCAAGGCACAGAAATTCAAACAATTTCTGATCATTATAAACAGGCACTCCCCACTCTTCGTCATGATAAGCAACATAATCGGGCTTGGATGTATCTAGCCACGGACAACGGCATTGCAATAACGTTTTTTGTTTATCTTCCACTGAAACCTCTTTTCTATATTTAAATTAACTTTCTTAAATTAGTTTTATTAAATTCATTAGTCACTCATATTCTTCTCATTGCACACTGTGAGTAATTGACTAAATTTACCTGTCAAAGCTGTTTCTACCACAATGGGTCACCTTAAATATATCACCTTGAAATTTGCATTATATTTAAGCGCAGGTCCCTATATTTATAGATATTGTCATAATAATTAATTCATCATTTAATTTTATATTTTTCGCTATTCTTAGTATGCATAGTTAGTTATTAGAACTATTCATTTGTTTAATTTAATAGCTAGACCTAGCATGGTTAATAGTACAAAAATTGTGCTTGAGGAGTCATTAACCTTATGTTGATGATGACAATAAATGGTAACAACAATAAGTACGGCTTAGCCAACAGCTGCTGAAATGTACTTTATACAATAATTCATGTTCAAACAAAGTATTTGAATGGGATCATATTTAGTGAATACGTATTTTTTAGTATTTATAGCAAAATCGGGGATTCAAGATGAGAGATATATCAACAACAAGAACAACAAAATATTTTAAACGTACATTACTTGTTTCAGCAATATTGAGTGCTATCAACCTGAGTGCCGTTAGTGCTCAGGAAACTAATCAAACTGTTGAGGATGATGATAAAGATGTAGAAAGAATAATGGTCACCGCATCTAAACGACTTAGAGGCTTACAAGAATCTCCTGTAGCCATAACCGTTGTAAGTGGCCTCGCTGTTGATCAAGCAAAAGTTTTAGATATGAACGATTTACAAACGCTTGTACCAACCTTACGTGTAACCCCTTTACAACGTTCTATAAATACTAACTTTGCCATTCGAGGCTTTGGTAATGGTACTAATAATACCGGTATTGAACCATCAGTAGGTATTTTTATTGATGGTGTTTATCGATCTAGAGCTGCCGCTCAAATTGGTGATTTACCACGATTACAGCAAATAGAAGTACTAAGTGGTCCCCAGAGTACGTTATTTGGAAAGAATGCATCTGCCGGGGTTATTAATGTTAGAACTATGGAGCCAGCACATACACTTGAAGGCAACATAGAATTAGGTGCCGGTAATTTTAATCAAAAACTTGTTAAAGGTTATATTACTAATGGTATTACGGAAGAGTTAGCTTTCAGTTTATCTGGTGGTTTTCAATAAACGTGATGGTTACACCGATAGTGTCGTTGGGCTAAATAAAATTAATAATCGTGACCGCTGGAATATTCGTGGCCAAGCATTATATGAACCTACCTCAGATGTAACCTTACGTTTTATTGCTGATTATAGTGAAATAGATGAAGCTTGTTGTACTGCAGCAGATGTTATTAATGGACCTACAACAGCAGCTGTTCGAGCATTAGGTGGTGTCGTATTAGATGACAATGACCCATTTTCTTATAAATCATCACTTAATATAGACCCTGATAATACAGTGCAAGATAGTGGTGTTTCAGTACAACTTGATATTGACTTTGATGGTTTTTCTTTTACCTCAATCAGTGCACTACGTAGTAATGATTCAGATTTTTTAAATGATGTAGATTATACCTCGCTAGATATATTACGTGAAGGCGGGCACACTAAAATTGATACTATTACCCAAGAGCTACGTTTGACTTCAACAGGAAAGCAAACTTTAGAATGGATGGTAGGTGCCTATATATTTCAAGAAGAAGTAATCACTGGGGATACGCTATATTACGGAGATGATATTCGAACTTTTTTTGATGCTTTGATGACCGCTGGTGGTGCCGATGGTTTATTAGCAGGTGTTGAACAAGTTTACGGGCTTGAACAAGGCTCGTTTTTCTCAAATGAATCTTTTGTAAACTCTGAATTTACCCAAGATAATGACGCTTATTCATTATTCGCTAATTTTGATTATCATATAACGGAAGATTTTACGGCTATTTTCGGTGTTAGTTACACGAAAGATGAAAAAACCATAACAGTTGAACAGATCAATAAAGATGTATTGTCTGGCCTTGATATAGACACTGAATTAACAGCGTTTGGTGTACCATTATCACTTATTCCAACACTTGCTCCAGCCATCCCTATTTTAAATAGCATTCAATTGTTACCACCCATGCCGAGTTTGCCTAACGACGTTGAACAGAGTAAATCTGAAGATAGTAAAACAACTTGGTCAATGCGCTTAGCCTATGAGGTAAACGATAACTTTAATGTTTTTGCATCAGCAGCTACTGGCTTTAAAGCATCATCATGGAATCTCGGACGAAATAGTAATCCGTTCCTTGCAGATCAAGCAGCAATGGAAAGTGCAGGTATTGCACTTGCTAATCAAACCTACGGTGGTCGTTTTGCTTCTCCTGAAGAAGCAAAAGTTTATGAATTAGGTCTGAAAGCGAGATTTAAAAAAGGGGCATTTAACGTAACCTTATTCGACCAAACAATTGAAGGATTTCAGTCATCTATATTTATTGGTACTGGCTACGTATTGGCAAATGCCGGTAAACAAAGTACGCAAGGGGTGGAGTTTGATTCAGTTTACAACCCAACTGAAAACTGGTCGTTCACGTTAGCCGGTACTTTTCTTGATCCCGTTTATGATTCATTTGTTGGAGCAACAGGGATAGATGGTCCTATTGATTTATCAGGTGAAAAGCCAGCAGGTATTCATGAACGTAGCATAACAGCCGGCATTACTTACAGTTATGAATTAGAAAATGGTGCGTATGGTTATGTTAGAACTGATTACATCTATGAAAGTGAAGTTTATCTTGCTGAAAATGTGCCAGACTCGTTAACGCGAGAAGTTGGTACGTTGAACGCGACAGCAGGGCTAAGCTTTAATAATGGGCTTAATCTTCAGCTTTGGGTACGTAACCTAAATAATGATGAGTACTTACATTCAGCATTCCCACCACCGATTCAGGCGGGTAGTTATAATGCTTACCCGAGTCAACCACGTATGTATGGTGCCTCTGTTTCTTATGAATTTTAAACAAAAGGATTAATACATAACTCACGTTTAACTACCCGATCAAACTCAAATCGATTTTATTTTCGAGCAGAGCTGATTATCAACGTAAATTAAAGCAGCCTTGTAATATTTTATTGCAAGGCTGTTTATCATTTCATTGTTACATCTTCAGAGTTATACCAATCTCACTAGCTATGTGATCATTTCTACGTATAAAATTGTTCACTTAATTAATGAAACCGGTATCATTTAAATAAACCTATATAATTCAATGCTTTATATTTGTACCTTCTAAAGTCTCATTACTTAACACTTCTACTTTTACCTAAGAAGCTAAATTCATATTGAGAATAGTAGGTTATAAGAACTATTCATTTGTTTAATCATTCGATTGGGCATAGCATGAGTTATTCGCGTTAATCCAATGCTTAATTAACTTGGTTAACAGTTTAACTATATTGGTGGTAATAAATAAAATGATAAAAATAATAAGCGTTATCCCAGTGCAACACCCAACCTTGATAATAGCAGCGTAACTTATGTCTGCTATCTATCTTATTCGCCATGGGCAGGCTTCATTCGGCAAAGCTGATTATGATCAACTGTCTGATAAAGGTTGTCAGCAATCTGAATTACTTGGTCAATATTGGCAAACGCTTAAGACACCGAATAAGCCAGGGAAAATGTTTTCAGGCGCATTATTACGTCATGAACAAACACTTGAAAATTTTTTAAAAGGTTATCAAGGCGAGGTTTCATCTACAGTACTGCACTCTGGCTTCGATGAATTTAATCATGTTGATATGTTGTCGCGGTACGATGCCCAATGGAAAAATTATGCAAAGATGGCCGCGTTAGTTAGTAAAAAATCAGAAGCAAATAAAGTGTTCCAAAAAGAATTTTCTTTAGCGCTTAACCGTTGGGTAAGTGGCAAATATGATGGTGATTATATGGAAAGTTGGTCGCAGTTTAAAAAGCGTTGTATCACTGCATTACAAGACGTGATTAACCAAGAACTCGATGCTAAGAAAGAGTTCAGTAACATAACGCCATCAAATAACATTTGTATTTTTACTTCTGGCGGCACCATCTCAGTGTTGGTTCAACATATTTTAGGCTTATCTGATCAGAATACGTTATCAATCAATCAACAATTGCGAAATACCAGTGTTACAAAGCTACTCTTTACCAAAGGTAGCCTAAGCATTGATTACTTGAATAATTATGGTCATTTAACCCAAGTGGGTCATGACTGGGAAACCTTTAGATAAAGGTAGTTAACAAAATAAAATTTTAAAGAGGAATTTAGATATGAGTACTAATTTGTTCGACTTAACAGGAAAAGTTGCTTTAGTTACCGGTGCAAGTCGAGGTATTGGCGAGCATATAGCAAAGTTACTCGCAGAAAATGGCGCTCATGTCATTGTATCGAGCCGTAAAATAGACGGTTGCCAGGCGGTCGTTGACCAAATCATTGCTGCCGGTGGAAGTGCCCAAGCAATTGCTTGCCATATTGGTGAAATGGAACAAATAGAAAGTATATTTGAGCAAATATCAGCCGAGCACGGAAAACTAGATATATTAGTAAATAATGCCGCTGCAAACCCTTATTTTGGCCATGTATTAGATACAGACCTGTTAGCTTTCCAAAAAACGGTTGACGTTAATATCCGTGGCTACTTTTTTATGTCTACTATTGGCGCTAAATTGATGAAAGAAAATGGTGGCGGGGCGATTGTTAATGTTGCCTCAATCAACGGAATAATTCCTGGCGACTATCAAGGTATCTACTCTATTACCAAGGCAGCGGTTATTTCTATGACAAAAACGTTCGCTAAGGAATGTGCACAATTCAATATTCGTGTTAATGCCTTATTACCTGGTGGTACGGATACTAAATTCGCTTCAACCTTAGTAAACAATCCAAAAATATTAGAACAACTGATGCATCACGTGCCAATGAAACGCGTTGCACAGCCAGAAGAAATGGCCGGTACGGTACTGTATTTAGTTTCTAATGCCTCTAGTTACACCACCGGTACGGCAATAAATGTTGATGGCGGTTATTTGATTGGATAAATAGAAGCACATAAATAAGCCGTACGTTTTGTCTATCTGTGTACGGTGTAAATTTAAACAATATCAAGTTAGCAACCGTGTTAACAATAAATAATTAGCAAATGAATGTTAGGAAATAAAATGAGCAACAACAACGCAGCAAAACTATTTAAGTCATTTTCATCAGGAACCTTAAACTTAAAAAATCGCACCGTGATGGCGCCCATGACACGTACGTTTTCACCTAACTATATTCCAACGGATGACGTAGCAAAATATTATCGCCGCAGAGCAGAAGGCAATGTTGGTTTAATTATTACCGAGGGAACGTTTATTTCTCATAAAGCCGCAAACGGCTATGAACGTGTGCCAGCAATTTTTGGTGATGAGGCTTTAGCGGGTTGGAAACACGTGGTTGACGAAGTTCATGCTGCAGGCGGAAAAATAGCACCACAACTTTGGCATGTAGGTTCGGTACGTAAAGAAGGTATTGGTCCAGATAAAGAAGTTCCGGGCTATAGCCCATCAGGTTTATATAAACCGGGCGCACCAAACGGTGTTGCTATGAGTAAAGCAGATATCGATGATGTTGTTGCTTCATTTGCCCAAGCCGCTGCAGACGCGAAAGCTATTGGTTTCGATGCTATCGAAGTACATGGTGCACACGGTTACTTGGTTGATCAATTCTTTTGGGAAGGCACTAACCAACGTAACGATGAATACGGTGGTTCATTAGAGAACAGAACTCGTTTTGGCGTTGAAATAGTCAAGGCTATTCGTGAAAAAGTAGGTAAAGACTTTCCAATTATCTTTAGATTTTCACAATGGAAGCAACAAGATTACAACGCCAAACTTTGTCAAACGCCTGAAGAGTTAGCAACATTTTTAACCTTATTAAGTGATGCTGGCGTTGATATTTTCCACGCAAGTACTCGACGTTTTTGGCTACCTGAATTTGAAGGCTCAGATCTTAACCTTGCCGGTTGGACAAAAAAATTAATCAATAAACCTGTCATTACCGTGGGCAGTGTTGGTTTAGACAGTGACTTTACCGGTGAAGGCAGTGTTGATCTTGCTGGCACGTCAAACCCAACGGGAATCGAAGGGTTATTAACGCGTTTAAATAATGATGAGTTTGATTTAGTCGCTATTGGTCGTGCCTTGTTGGTTGATCCTGAGTGGGTAAATAAAATTGAACATAATAAAGAAGACGAAATCGCACCGTTTAATAAAGAAGCATTAATGAAATTAAGTTAGTACCTTAATTTGATATTAGTTAATCACTTACATAACTTTATAGTAAAAATAATAAGGATCTCCCATGGATTTTGAATACAGCGACAAAGTTAAAGAATTAATGGCACGTGTTAGCGCATTTATGGACGAGTACGTTTATCCCGCTGAAGCACAAATGCATGAGCAAGTGGCGCAGGATCAATGGACAACACCTGCTTTAATGGAAGAACTGAAAGCCAAAGCGAAAGCACAGGGGTTATGGAATTTATTTTTACCGGTTAGCTATGGAAAATACAGTGCAGGACTTACCAATTTAGAATATGCACCACTTGCTGAAATTATGGGAAAAGTGTTTTGGGCTCCTGAAGTGTTTAATTGTGCAGCGCCTGATACAGGTAATATGGAAGTACTCGCTAAATATGGTAATGAAGTACAGAAGAAAAAATGGTTAGAGCCGCTACTTGAAGGAAAAATTCGTTCGGCTTTTGCTATGACCGAGCCAGAAGTTGCATCAAGTGATGCGACGAATATAGAGCTAAGTATTGTACGCGACGGTGATGAATACGTTATCAATGGTCGAAAATTTTACATCAGTGGCGCTTGTCGAAAACAATGTGAAATTATGATTGTGATGGGTAAAACTGACCCAGACAATACTGACCGTTACATCCAACAATCTCAAGTTCTTGTACCAATGAAAACAGCAGGAGTCACTATGGTGCGTCCAATGAAAGTTTTTGGTTATAACGATGCACCAGAAGGACATGCAGAAATCACCTTTGACAATGTTCGTGTACCTGTTGAAAACATCATTGTTGGAGAAGGTAAAGGCTTTGAAATTGCACAAGGTAGATTAGGCCCAGGTCGCATTCATCATTGCATGCGATCAATTGGTGTAGCACAACGAGCCCTAGATTTAATGTGCCAGCGCGTTAACGATCGTATTGTCTTTGGTCGTCCAATGATCAAACAACAATCTATTCGAGAAGATATTGCCATTTCTGCCTGCCAAATTGAACAAGCCAGACTGATGACGTTAAAAGCGGCTCAAAAGATGGATCTTGAAGGCAATAAAGCGGCCAAAGATATTATCGCAATGATAAAAATTGTTGCTCCGAGTATGTCACTTGATGTACTTGACCGTGCTATTCAATGCCATGGCGCTGTGGGTGTTAGTCAAGATACCTTTTTAGCTCATGCTTTTGCCGGCCAAAGAACGTTGCGCTTAGCTGATGGTCCTGATCAAGTACACATGATGCAACTTGGACGAGATATAGTTAAAAAATCAATATAGTACTTAACGCTATTAATAAGCAGCGGTAATTATTACCGTTACTTATAGATTTAATATTAATGCGTTAACTATTAATGCGTTAAATAAATGAAAGAGATAAAAATAATGTCAGTAACCGTTTCTTTTGATATAGAAAAATTGACTCGCTATTTGGAATCTAATGTTGAGGGGTTTGTTGGTCCTATCACATTAGAGAAGTTTCCGGGTGGTCAGTCAAATCCAACGTTTAAAGTAAATGCTAAGTCTGGTCTTTATGTTCTGCGTAGTCAGCCGC
This sequence comes from Colwellia sp. 20A7, assembly GCF_009832865.1. Lineage (NCBI taxonomy): Bacteria > Pseudomonadati > Pseudomonadota > Gammaproteobacteria > Alteromonadales > Colwelliaceae > Colwellia > Colwellia sp. 20A7. The sequence goes on from NZ_CP047130.1 coordinate 2,137,209, forward strand.
AAGGAAATTTATTGAAGTCTGCACATGCTGTAGATCGAGAGTTTCAGGTACTTGACGCATTAAAAGATACCGATGTACCGGTAGCTAAGGTTTATCACCTTTGTATCGATACTAGCATTATAGGCTCGATGTTCTATTTAATGGAATTTTGTGATGGCACTGTTTATTGGAGTGCTTCACTACCTGAAATATCAACTAACGCTTATCGAAGTCAGCTATACGACACAATGAATAGGGCTTTGGTTGCATTACATAGTGTTGATCTTGATGCTGTTAATTTACGTGATTATGGCAAAGCAGGTAATTACTTCGAACGCCAGTTTTCTCGATGGACATCACAATATCGTGCTACTGAATTACAACAAATCGATGCGATGGACAACTTAATATTATGGCTTGAAACACATCTACC